>JAUXGF010000055.1 GCA_030622395.1 Calditrichaceae bacterium | reverse complement strand
TATATAGGCTAAGCTTGATGTATAATTTTAATATATATAAATTGTTTTTAAATGTAATTATTAATCAGAACATAACGTTACAAATTAATTAATATTAGTATTAAAAAGTACAAATAATAAATCACATCCCGATGAACAGGGTGTTGCTCTAGTATTTTTCCTGTCATTTCGAGGATTTTTTAACGATCCCGAATCGTCGGGATATTGTTTTTATTGACGTTATAAGATTTCTTCCCGACTAGTCGGGATTCGAAATGACATTTTGGGTGTTCTGCAACAGCCTGTGAATTGGGACAAATTGCAAAAACTGATATTTTTTATGTTTGGGTCATTGATCCCGATTTACAGGATGTTGCAGATTATAATTTTAACCACGAATTACACAAATATACACGAAAAAACTTATTAAATATTCGAATAGCAAATTCTCAGCTCTTTAAATTTAGAGTAGATCGGTGTTATTGAGTGGCTAACTAATACTGGAACTGATGGTAGGGAAAAAATTTTAAAAGAAAGGATATTTAATATGAAAGCGCTTATAACAAGCGGCGGCAGGGGCACGCGGCTGCGTCCATTGACTCATACACAAAACAAGCATCTTATCTCAATCGCCAATAAGCCTATCTTACATTATGCCATCGAATATTGCGCTGACGCCGGCATTAAGGAGATCGGTATAGTTCACAGCGCCGATTCTAACGCTATTCCGAAGGCAATAGGCAATGGCTCAAAATGGGGCGTACAAATTACTTATATTCCCCAGGAAGCGCCGCTTGGTCTGGCTCATGTGGTTAAAATTTCACAGGATTTTATAGGCGATGAACCGTTCGTATTTTATCTTGGCGACAATATGGTTGTGGGCGGATTAAAACGTTTTATTGAAGCCTTTGAATCTAATAAAAGTAATTGCCATTTAACATTGGCGAAAGTTAAAGACCCTGAACGGTTTGGAGTTCCGGAAATTGCCGGCAGCCGCATAGTGGGCATTGAGGAAAAGCCTTCCAAGCCTAAAAGCAATTTTGCCGTGTCCGGGATATATTTATATGATAAGACTATTTTTGAAGCTGTAAATAATATCAAGCCAAGCGCGCGCGGCGAACTTGAAATATCCGACGCCCATCAATATTTATTAGACAAAGGATATAAAGTTACCTTCTCTGAGATAACAGGCTGGTGGAAAGATACCGGTAAACCTTACGATTTATTGGAAGCCAACCGCTTGATATTAGATAATATGAGCGGCTCTAATGAAGGCGGCATAGACGAAAAAAGTATAGTTACAGGTAAATTAAAATTAGGGAAAGGCTCAAAAATAATTAACTCTAATGTTAGAGGTCCGGTAATTATCGGTAAAAATACGGTTATTGAAAACAGCTATATCGGTCCGTTTACCTCTATCTATGACGACTGCCACATAAAAAACAGCGAAGTTGAATTTAGTATTTTACTTGAGAAGTGTAAAATTATTGATGTGCATATACGAATTGAACACAGTTTGCTCGGCAGTGATGTAGAAATTGTGAAAGCTGAAGGCAAACCGGCGACTCATCGCTTTTTAATCGGTGATCAAAGCCGCGTTGAGCTTTTGTAATATTCTATTTTTTCCCAAGCGCCGCCTTTCCCGCAGGGACTCCGGGTGGCGCAAATAATAAATATCAATTTTGATTTATGATCTTTAACTTCTTCAATTGTCAATTTTCAATCGCCAATCGTCCTTCTCTTTTGATTTACGATATACGATCAACGATTTATCCCGATTCATCGGAACGATCTTTCCAGTGGCATTCTACTTTGTATATAAACGGGGCAATGGGTTTTATCAATAATCCAAAACTCCATTAATCCATTTTTTTATATAAACTATATAAATTATCTTGATTTAAGTTAATAATAAATTTAAATTAAAAGTTTAATAAATTTGCATTTTAACAATTTTGTATTTTAATCTATTGGGACTATATGGGCAAAATAATCACCATCACCAACCAAAAGGGCGGAGTTGGGAAAACCACTACCGCTATCAATTTATCAAGTTGTCTTGCAGTAGCGGAACGTCAGGTATTGTTAGTAGATATTGACCCTCAGGCGAATGCAACCAGCGGAATTGGAATTGTTCCTAAGAAAGAAGATATCACCATTTACGAGGCGCTGCTTAGCGGCGCGAAGTTTGAAGACTGTATTATAAAAACGAATGTACCCTTTCTGGATTTAGCGCCATCACACATTAGACTGGTTGGAGCGGAAATTGAGCTGGTTGAAATCGCTGACCGCGAACATCAATTAGCTTCCAATCTAAAGCGTCTTAAAGATAAGTATGATTTTATTATTATTGATTGCCCGCCTTCATTAGGGCTTCTAACTTTAAACGCCTTAAGCGCCGCCGATTCTGTTATTATACCAATCCAATGCGAATATTATGCATTAGAAGGGCTGTCGCAACTGTTAAATACAATCCATTTGGTTCAAAAAAACTTAAACCACAGTCTAACCATTGAGGGCGTTTTACTAACCATGTATGATAACCGCCTTAATTTATGTAATCAAGTAGCCGATGAAGTGCGGGAATACTTTACAGGGAAGGTTTATAGCACAGTTATTAATAGAAATGTACGTTTAGGCGAAGCTCCAAGTTTTGGGAAACCGATTATTATGTATGACGCCGTTTGTATAGGAAGTCAAAATTATATTAGTCTTGCTAAGGAACTATTAGGTGAAAAAAACAAATAGACTCGGCAGAGGGTTAAGCGCTCTTATACCGGAACGCAGCGATACCGACATTCAAGAAGAAAATAAAAACCTTGTAGATATTGAGATTGCTTTAATACGCGCCAACCCCTATCAACCGCGTTTTGAGTTTGGTCGCCAGGCTCTTGAAGAATTGAAAGCCTCTATTAATGAAAAAGGCATTATTCAACCAATAACAGTGCGCAAGGTTAACGATTATTATGAATTAGTCGCAGGCGAGCGGCGTCTGCGCGCTGTGTCTGAATTAGGGCTGAAAAAAATTCCGTCCTATATTATTAATGTAGAAACAAAAGAAGAAATGCTGGAACTGGCATTGATTGAGAATGTCCAGCGTGAAAGATTAAATCCTATCGAACAGGCGACCGCTTTCCAGCGCTTAATTGATGAATGCAATCTTACACAGGATGAAGTTGCCCAAAAAATCGGTAAAGAGCGTACAACAGTTACAAATATTATCCGTCTTTTAAAATTGCCCAAGAGTATTCAGGACAGCGTACAGAAAGGCGAAATATCCACAGGTCACGCCCGGGCATTGCTGGCTGTTGATGATGCAGCTGTACAAAATCAAATCTGTAAAAAAATTATCAAGAATGGTCTCTCAGTTAGAAAAGTTGAAAAAGTAGTTAAAGAATTAACCGAGATTCCAAAAAATAATCCTTCCGCCAAGCCTAAAAGGTCGGTCTTTATACAAAAAGTCGAAGAAGATTTGCAAGAACTTTTTGGAACAAAGGTAAATGTCCGTTCCCGAAAAGAAGGGGGCATTATCGAAGTCGAATTTTATTCTCCTGAAGATTTGAATCGTTTGCTTGAAATATTTGAAGATATACAGGATAAAAACTGAAAACGGGGAACCGAACAGAAAAAAAACAATATAAAGTGATTAACAGAAATTTAGCAGGGCGCGTAGAGCGTGGAGCGTAGAGCGTAAGGTGATTGATAATGAAATTGTCATTGAGTCATTTAGCTTAATCATTAAAAAAAGATTGTCATTAAGTCATTAATCCCAAAATGTCGGGACGTCATTTATAGTCATTTACTTCGCGTTAAAGATTCCTGTCTCACGGTGGGTGCGGCGTATCTGCTATCACTTTAAAAAACTTGTTTTACACTATATATTTAACTTAATAAAAAGGTATTAATAAGAAGTATTTATGGCGCATAAAAAACATAAAGCAAAATATGTATCATTTTTGATTGTTCCCGATAATCAAAAAAAACCTAGAAATTTTAGAATTCGTATAGCGTTGTTAAGAATCATTTTAATCGGAGTTGCCGTAATTGTTGGTTTGATGATTCTCAGCGCTGTAAGCTATTGGAAAATGGCTGAAATTGTTCTCGATAAAAACCGCTTAGAGGAAGAAAATTTTAAAATGCGGAAAAGTTTGCAGCAAATGGACAATCTTAAAGAAGACTTAACTCATATTAAGCAGTTTGAAAAACAAATCCGCGGTTCATTAAAAGGTTATGTAACTGTCGAAAGAATATCAAAACAAGATACGGTTAAACTTGAAAAATTAGATTTTAATAAAATGAATATAGATCAACAAAGGACTATTTTTAACTCAATTCCAAGCCTGATGCCCGTTGAAGGTTTTATGACCAGAGGATTTAAAACAAGCTCTCTGTTCACAGAGCCTCATTTAGGACTCGATATTGCGGCGCCTACCGGAACTTCTATTAGAGCAACCGCTGATGGAGTGGTAATGTTTTCCGGCTGGACAGATGACGGCGGCTTTGTGTTAATTATTGAGCATGGGTACGGTTTTTTCTCTATTTACAAGCATAATGAGCGCAACCTGGTAAATGAGCTGGAAAGGGTTTCTAAAGGGCAGGTTATTGCTTCGCTTGGCAATACGGGTGAAATTAGTTCCGGCGCTCATTTGCACTATGCAATATGGCGGGACGGTTTTCCGGTTGATCCGATTTCTTATATTAATAAATGAATAAAAGACTAAATGTGAAGGGGAAAAAGTGGGCTATAAAGGAGACAGCGACAGCGCCGCTTCAACCGAACTTAATTTTATAGGAAAAGGTACGGTTGTTGAAGGCGGTATTCGCACTGAAAGCAGTTTAAGAATCGACGGTAAAATTAAAGGATCGCTCTTTTGTAAAAATACGTTGACCATAGGTGAAAGCGGCGAGGTTGAAGGAGACGTTGAAGCGACTAATGCAATTATCGGCGGTAAAATTCAGGGAAAAGTAATTATTAAAGAAAAATTAGTGCTTGAATCAAAATCAAGTTTAGTAGGCGAGCTGAAAGCTAAAAAATTAATTATTGATGAAGGCGCAATATTTGACGGCACCTCAAATATGGGCGCTACCCAGGTAAAGAACATTGGAAATGAACCAATTCCTAAGAGAGAAAGTCAGGAAGAGATATCCCTTAAAAAATGAGAAAATCAGCGCTTTCCGAAAAGCAGCTCCTTACTTGAACATAGGATATGTACTTTTGGGTAGTGTGGTTTTTTTTGGATTTATTGGATACACTTTAGATGAGAAATTTCAGATAAGTCCTCTTTTTCTAATTCTGGGGATATTTTTAGGATTGATTCTGGGATTCTATAATATGTTTAAAGTGATCAACAATCTAAAAAAATAGCGTTATGAAAAAAAATATTTTTATTGGTGTTCTTATTATTTTTATTGTTTATATTTTAGCCGCATGGGGAGCTTCAAGTGTATTAAACTTCAATGATCAACAAATCAAAGGAGTTATTTTTTCGGGAATTTTAGCGACTTTGGATATTTTTTTAGCATTAATAATTATAATATTACCAATAAATAAAGATATCCGTTTTTTTATTAAAATATTTTTAACAAGCATTATTGTAAGATTTTTGGTAATGTTAGCAATAATTTTTACACTAATAAAATTTATTCAAGTTGATATTTTTGTTTTTTTAGCGTCATTATTTATATTGTACTTTGTGTATCAAATATGGGAAGTGTTTATTTTACACAGCAATATCAATAAGGGTAAAAGTTAGATGATCTTATTAAACGTTGCAACCGCCGTTGCTGATTCTGTTGCCGGACAAAGTGAAAATATTGGCGAATGGATCCAACATCACCTGCAAAACAGCCATGAATGGCATCTTCCAGCTTACCATTTACACTTGCCTCATTTTGAGCCTCTAAGTGTTTTAGGATTTGAAATAAACTTATCCATTACTAATCATGTGGTGATGATTTGGATTGCATCTATAATATTGCTGTTAATGTTTAAATTATCTTATAATGTTAAAAAGAAAGTCCCTACAGGTTTTGGTTCGTTGTTGGAAATGCTTATCATATTTATTAGAGATGAGATAGCCATTGCAAATATGGGTGAGAAAGAAGGACGCAGATTCACGCCGTTATTGATCACTTTCTTCTTCTTTATATTAGTAAGTAATCTTATGGGTCTGATACCGCTTTTTACAACTTCGACCAGCAATATTAATGTAACGGCTGCTCTGGCTATAATAACTTTAGGCTCGACTCAGATTTTTGGCATTAAAGAAAGCGGTTTTTGGGGCTATTATAAATCCTTAGTTCCCCACGGCGTGCCTTTCTGGCTATGGCCACTGATGTTTGTTATCGAAATTATGGGATTAATCTCTAAGCACGTAGCCTTAACCATTCGTCTCTTTGCAAATATGATTGCAGGGCATTTTGTTCTATTTGCCTTTTTAGGATTAATAATAATTTTTAAATCTTATTTTATTTCGCCTATTTCAATTGGTTTTGCTATTTTTGTTTATTTTTTAGAATTATTAGTTGCCTTTATACAAGCTTATATATTTACTCTTTTATCGGCGTTATTCATAGGTATGAGTGTAAATCCTGAACATTAATATATTTAAGTTATGACTGAAGTTTAGAAATCAATTAAATTATTTTGGAGGAATCTTATCATGGGTGAACTGTCATACGCATTTGCTTATTTGGCGGCAGGTCTCGGCGCCGGTTTTGTAACATTCGGCGCAGGTTGGGGAATCGGTAAAATTGCATCTTCGGCAATGGACGGCACTGCAAGGCAGCCTGAAGCGGGCGATGCAATTCGTATTACAATGATTATTGCCGCGGCAATGATCGAAGGCGTCGCTTTATTTGGCGCGGTTATCTGTGTACTTCTGGCAGTTAAGTAAAATTAATAACAGGAAAATAAAATGCTTGAATTAGATCCTGGAATGATGGTATGGACGTGGATTACTTTTATTATCGTGTTAATAATCCTGTCTAAGGTAGCGTTAAAACCTATTCTTTCAGCAATTGAAAATCGTGAGAAGAAAATTCATGACGATATTGAAGAAGCCAAAAAGCAAAGAGATGAATCTGAAGCTTTGTTGGAAAAACACAGACAAATGATCGACGGGGCTGAGAAAGAAGCGCAAAAGATCATCAATGAAAATCAACAATTGGCTGAAAAAACTCGTCAGGAAATGTTGGATGACACCCGCCGGCAATCAGATAAGCTTATCGAAAAGGCTAAAAAAGAGATTGACAGGCAAAAAGAAAGCGCCTTGATTTCTTTAAAAGCCGAGGTTGCTGATTTGGCGGTTGGAGCGGCGGAAAAAATCATTTTGAAAAATTTGGACAAAGAAAAGCATAAAAACTTAGTAGACGAATATATTAAATCAATGCCTAAATCTCTTAAGAATTAAAAAGGATAAAACAAGTTGAGCCGAGTCGCAAAACGTTATGCTAAAGCCTTATTCGGATTGGCTAAGGATCAAAGTAAATTAGATAAAGTAGAAACGGATTTTAATGAACTGGATAAGTTAATCGACAAAAGCAGTGAGTTCGGCGCTTTTCTTCTAAACCCCTTAATTAGCAGCAGCAATAAATCTATAATGCTTAAAGACCTTTTTAAGGGAAAAGTGGATGATTTAACTTTTAATTTTATTCAGCTAATCAATGAAAAAAAACGTTCTTCTCTTTTGCCTGATGTTATTTTGCAGTTTAAAAGCATGATGTTGGAGCATAGCAATCAGGTTGAAGGAGAACTTATCAGCGCGGTTGAACTTTCTAAAAATCAAGTCAATCAAATTCAGCAAAATATTGAAAAGGCAACCGGGAAATCAGTGATATTAAAGCAGCAAATTGAAACGGATGTTATTGGCGGTTTCGTGCTTAAAATTCAGGATAGAGTGTTCGATAATAGTATTCGCTGTCAATTGAATAAATTACGCGAAAAATTTATAGCCCGCTGATTATAAATAATGAGGTAGTATAGATGAGTAATGCAGTAAGACCAGACGAAGTCTCTGCAATATTAAAGAAACAATTAAAAGACTTCCACAAAGAAACAGATGTTTATGAAGCAGGAACAGTGCTTCAGGTTGGCGACGGAATTGCCCGTGTTCATGGTCTTGAAAAAGTGATGGCCGGCGAATTAGTGGAATTTCCTCATGAAGTAATGGGGATGGTTCTCAACCTGGAAGAAGATAATGTCGGCGTTATCCTTTTTGGAGAAGATACGCTGATAAAAGAGGGCGATATTGTTAAACGCACCAAACGCGTTGTTCAAGTGCCTGTCGGCGACGCCTTAGTCGGTCGTGTCGTCAATCCGCTTGGTCTGCCTATAGACGGCAGGGGTAAAATTGAAACAGAACACTCTGCTCTTGTTGAGCGGAAAGCTACGGGCGTTGTTAGCAGGCAGCCTGTAAAAGAGCCTCTTGCTACCGGAATTAAAGCGATTGACTCTATGATTCCCATTGGGCGCGGTCAGCGTGAGTTGATTATCGGCGACCGCCAAACCGGAAAAACCGCCGTTGCCATAGATACGATAATCAATCAAAAAGGCAAAGATGTTATTTGTATCTATGTTGCTATCGGGCAGAAAGCTTCGACAGTGGCTAAAGTCGTAAAGACGTTAGAAGAACACGGCGCAATGGATCATACTATTATAGTGGCGGCAAACGCCAGCGATCCTGCTCCCATGCAATTTATAGCTCCGTATTCCGGCGCGGCAATGGGAGAATATTTTCGTGACAATAAAAGACACGTCCTTATTGTATATGACGATCTTACAAAACACGCCTGGGCCTACCGGCAGGTATCGTTGCTTTTACGAAGACCGCCGGGACGCGAAGCCTATCCGGGCGATGTTTTTTATTTGCATTCCCGTCTGTTGGAACGCGCCGCCAAATTAAACGATAAATTGGGCGGCGGTTCTTTAACGGCATTGCCTATAATTGAAACACAAGCCGGCGATGTATCCGCTTATATTCCAACTAATGTTATTTCAATTACTGACGGGCAAATCTTTCTAGAATCAGGGCTTTTCTATTCCGGTGTGCGTCCGGCTATTAATGTTGGCATCTCTGTTTCCCGCGTTGGCGGTAACGCTCAAATTAAAGCTATGAAACAGGTTGCCGGACGTTTACGTTTAGAGCTTGCTCAATATCGTGAAATGGAAGCATTCGCCAAATTTGGCTCTGATCTGGATAAGGCTACTCAGCAGCAATTACGCCGCGGCGAACGCCTTGTGGAAATCTTAAAACAGGGTCAATACGTTCCTGTCCCATTTGAAAAACAAGTTGCCGCTATTTTTACGGCGACAAACGGCTTCTTAGATAAACTGCCTGTTAGCGTCCTGCAGCGTTACGAAAAAGAATTTATAGAATATCTGGAAATGAAGCATGCTGATATTTTAACGGCAATTGCAGAGAAAAAAGTTTTATCAGATGAGTTGCGCGATCAATTGATGAAAGTATCAGAAAAATTTACAGCCAATTTCAAATTTGAGGAAAATTAATGGCTACTTTACGGGAAATACGGACGCGGATTTCCAGCATACGCAGCACTCAGCAAATTACCAAAGCTATGAAAATGGTTGCCGCAGCCAAATTACGTAAAGCCCAGGAAAATATTGTTGCCATTAGACCTTACGCCTATGAACTAAGGGATGTGATTGCCCATTTAACAGCTCTTTCACAAGATATAACAGATGTTCCGTTGATGCGGAAACGTCCTGTCGAAAGTGTTTTATCCGTTGTAGTTACAGCAGACCGCGGACTGTGCGGGGCGTTCAATAGCAATATTATAAGAAAAGCCAGCCAGCGTTTGGCTGAATTTTCAACTAAAGAAACTGCTTTTTATCTTGCAGGGCGCAAGGGGTTTGAATTTTTTGGAAAAAGAGAAGTATCCATTCAAAATCAAAAAATTAATTTTTTCAATCATTTAAAATTTGACGATGCTTTAGAAATATCCCGCAATTTGGTTTCATTATATATTAACGGCGAATTTGATTGTATTGAGTTTATATATAATGAATTTAAATCGGCGGTTCAACAAAATGTAATTGTTGAGCAGTTTTTACC
>JAUXGF010000485.1 GCA_030622395.1 Calditrichaceae bacterium | reverse complement strand
TCGGTTACTATAACATCATATCCAAATCGGGATAGATATTTTTTTACCATTTTCAGAAAAGGTTCTTCATCATCAACCACTAACAAATGACCGGTTTCACCTTTTATTTTTTCTTTATCCTTTTTAGACTTGTCCGCAGTTTCGTGAACGGCGTATCCGGAGAGCGCGCCTAAGTCTTCTATTTCTTTTGTTTTTAGATCCCCTTTTTCCCGCCAGCTTGTTTTTAATCCGCTAATATTTATATTTATGAATAATATACCGATAAAATGTCCCTGATTATCAAAAACGGTTTGACCTGCGGTGAGGACGTCCAGCTTATTGCCGTTTTTATGAATCATATAAGCTTCCACAAGCGCTTGCGAACCTGTTTTTAATTCTTCAAATTTGATAAAAAATTCATTAACGGAATTTTGATCTAAGATTACAGTGACGGGCTTGCCGGTCAATTCTTCGCTTTTATATCCTAAAAGCTGTTCGATGCTATTACTGCACTCGATGATATATTTATTAGCGTCTAAGATTAAACCGCCGTAAGGCAGCATATTAAATAGTAATTTATAGCGTTTCTCGTTTGAAGCTGTTTCCTGAGCGGTTTTAATTTGTTCTGTTACATTTCTGGCAATCCCTTGAACTGCTGTAGCCGCGCTGTCTTTTTCTATTAAAGAATTATGATATTCAAATGTGAATACTTCGCTATTTATATTTGAAAGATGCAACAATCCTTTTGTTTCTTTTTTTTCTATTATATATTGAAGGTAAATATCCCATTCTTTTTCATAACCGGGGCTGATGAGATTTTTAAATGGTTTACCAATTACGTCGCCAATATTATATCCTAATAATTTTGTTACGGCTTTATTTATTTGGATAAAAGACCCGTCGAGTGAATGTGTGTATATTATGTCCGCAGCTCTATTAAGCAAATTAATGTAGTTTTGTTCTTTTTCACTGAAATCTTTTTGTGTTTCCCGCTGGGCGGAAAAATATCGTTTATGTACAAGAATAAGCGCTATTGTAAATAGAACGATCGTGCTGATTAATATTGCCTGCCAAATTTCTACTGATAACGTATACACTAAAGTTCCCCTGTTAAAATGTTAAAAATAATGTAACAGTTCAGCCCATGTAAAAATTGGAGTGATGGTTAAATGGCTAAGTAGTGTCTGAACGAAAACACTTCTTTTTGTCATTTCGATCCCGATAAATCGGGAAGAAATCTGTAACTTTAATAATTACAAGGGATGTAAGATTTCTCACCTGCTTAATCGGGAAGAAATCTGTAAACCCTTGATATTTAGAGGTAATAGATTTCTCGCTCCGCTTCGAAATGACAGTTTTGGTTAGTTTTCGTTCAGGCACTAATCAAATTCAAATATAGATTTACATATTTTTTAATCTGTTTAGGCCACGAAAAATCTTGTTTCATTCCATTGATCATCAAATTTTTCCAGGCTTCTTTATATCTAAAAGTATTTATTGCATAATTTAGCGCCCATGACAGGCTTTCTGAGTTATAATGTTCAAATACAAATCCCGTCCCTTCCTGCCTTTCCCATTGATACAGTTTAACCGTATCAGCAAGACCGCCTGTTTTACGCACAACCGGAACAGTCCCGTATTTTAGGCTGTAAATTTGATTTAAACCGCATGGCTCATAGCGTGAAGGCATAACAAAAATATCACTCCCCGCTTCAATCAAATGAGACAGTTCATTATTATAGCCGTTGTAAAATACTAATTTATCTTTATGCTTAAGTTGTAAATGATATAAGAATTTTTCATAATCAAGAGCGCCGCTTCCTAAAATAGCAAATCGGATATTATTCTTAGACAAAATTTGATCGAGACATCCGTTGAATAATTCGATACCCTTTTGCTCGGCAAGGCGTGACACCATACCTAATACCGGGGCTTCCGGGTCATAAACCAGTCCCATCCGTTTTAGTAATTCTTTTTTATTTTTTCCTTTACCGCTTAGATTTTTAATGGAATAATTATATGGAATGTGCTCGTCAGTCCTCGGATTCCATTCGTCATAATCGACGCCGTTTAAAATTCCGGTCAGATCTTTTGAGCGCAGGCGCAGAAGTTTTTGCAAGCCCTCGCCTAAATAATCGGTTTGAATCTCTTGTGCATAAGTTTTACTAACCGTTGTTATTTTATCTGCATGCAAAACGCCGGTTCGTAAAAAATTAATTCTGTTAAAGTATAACTCCTTGCTGTCAAACCATTTATAATATTCGGATAAATTGAGATCGTTAATTATATGACCTTTAAAGGCGCCCTGATAACCAATGTTATGAATAGTCAAAACAGTTTTTGTTTTATGGAATAACTTATCCCAATTGAAAATTGTTTTTAGATAAACCGGTACAAGCCCTGTCTGCCAGTCATTGCAGTGAATGATATCAGGCGCCCATTTCATTTCCTGACAAAGCCCGACAGCTATGCGGGAAAGCAGGGCAAAACGGATATGCTCATCCGCATCATTAGTATAAATTGACCAGCGGTCATAAAGTTCGGGACAATGAATGAAATAGACGTCAGCGTTTGAGCCAGGCAGTTTAGTGGTTA
>JAUXGF010000203.1 GCA_030622395.1 Calditrichaceae bacterium | reverse complement strand
TAAATTTTTCGTATTCTTCAGCAAACGTTACTTTTTTATGATGCTCTTTTTGATTTAAAATATATTTACAAACCTTATTAATATCTTTTTATGTTTTATCCGGTGCGCCTTTTCTGAGTTAGTTGAACAGAAATTGATTTATATACCGCTTTATTACGCTTATAGCATTGCGCGATAGCTTAGTTCTAAACATGAAAGATTATAATGAAATAGTTTATTGAAAAAATTAATCAAATTTATCCTAATAAAATAATAAGCGTCCTTTTGGGAAACCTAACTGGAAAGTTGTAAACCCTTCCCTCGTATCAGAGTTAAGCGAAGCGGTCTCTGATACGTAACGACGTTGCCTGAAATGCTTTGCCCTTACATCTGTTATTTCAATATCATCGCCTAAAACGCTTCGCCTTTACGCGCCTGCCGGAATAATTATCCCCGTGTGTATCAGAGACCGCTACGCTTAACTCTGATACAAGAAAACTCCTAAGCGCCAAATTCCTACTTCCTACTTTTTACTTCTTACTTAGATTATCGACAATACCGATTAATCAAGGATTTCCGCTTCGCTTCAACAAGAGGGGAATTGCTCTATCAGATCAACAAAAATTGATTCAAAACTTTGCTTTGTTTGATTTTCAAGTTCCTCTATTTCAGACACCGAATACTTGTTTATTATAGTTCCGTTATTCATAATTACAACCGGATCGCACCATTCTTTTATAAGCGGTAAAATGTGAGATGATATAATGATAGTTTTTCCCTGTTTGGCTAAATCGTTCAGATAATTTTTTAATTTGAATAATGAAATTGTATCCAATCCATTTAAGGCTTCGTCTAAAATTAAATATTCCGGTTTGCCCGTTAAAGCGCTGGCAATGAAAAGCTTCTGGCGCATACCGTGTGAGTAGTTTATGATAAGCTCGTCTTTTTTATCTTGTAAGCCGGTCAAATCAATTAAAAAATCTATTTCTTCCCGTAAGTTTGAAACTTTGCGAATTACAGCGATCAGCTCTAAAAATTCCGATCCTTTTAAATAAGGCATTAATACAACGTCTTCAGGCGCAAATCCGCAGTGTTGTTTTACCCAAAAACGGCGCTTGCGTATTTCCCTGCCGTCAAACTCGATTGTCCCGGCGAATTCGTTGATTAAGCCCACACAAGCCTTAAGCAGCGAGCTTTTCCCGGCGCCATTTGGACCGATTAGTCCGGTGATTTTAGCGGGCGTTATATCAACGCTTGCTTCATTTACGGCGAGTTTTTTTTCATAAATAATAGATACATTTTTTATAGACAGCATACCAACCTCAGGAATTAAAACTTCTGTAACTTTTGTAAAAATAAAATATTAATAAAAATACGCTGATTATCGGTCCTACAAAATAATAGTTAATGGACATGACAACCAAAAAAATAATCGTAAAATGATAAGCATAACCGGCAAGTCGCGGATCATCGTAAAATAAAATCTGGAAATTAAGCATAACGCATAGGATGATTATCGAAAACAGCAGCAAGATTCCAAGCAGATTGACCTGCGCTGAAAAGCCGGTTTGGACGGCAATTAAAAAAATCCAATGGCTGACCAGCAAAAGGGCGATGTAGATAAATTCTACTAAAAACTTGGCTGTCCATAATTGAGAAAAACGAAAGGGCAGCGTATGAAAATACCAATCGGGTTCGGGCTGCACATATTTCTCATTAAAATGATTGCTGTAATGAATCCAGATAATTAACGCGGTTAACACAGTCATCCATATCTCTTTATCCTCGATATTCGAAAAATATAAAATCAGAAATAATCCGAGATAGGAAATATATGTTAATATCTTTAAACGACGGTAAGCCGGGTTGCGCCAAAGACTAAGAATTTCTTTATTAAATAAGACCTGCACAATTTTTGGTAGGAAACGGGGCAGGTTATTAAAAGACCATTTACCGGAATTTTTCTGCCGGTACGAATGCTTGGTGATTGGAAAAATAAGTTCAATATGAGGATGAGGCAGCTTTTTGTAAATACGCCATACAAACCATGAGACAATCATTATAATTATTAAATCGAATATCCATGGGAAATGCAATATCCAATAAAAAACAGCATACAGTCCATGAAAAGCGAAAAGGGTTACAAGAACAAAAAATAAGAATCGAAATTGAGATTGAATTATCAGAAATATTTCTGTTATAATAAAAAATATTAAAAAATTATAAAAAGCAAACACCGTTAAACAGCAAAAAGCAGCCAGCCAGTCCAAGCCAGAAAGAGCAAGAAGTAATGGTAAAAAAAGCAGAAAATGAATAATTTGATACTTATAATAAAAATAGCCCGTCAGTTGAAAAAAGCGCTTTTTTGTAAGCGGCTTTGTGTAAAATGGAATCAGCCCTCCCTGTCTTGGTAATAAATAAAGTAAAATAAACGGGGCGCTTAAAAATGCGGAAAGAATAAAAAGATGAGCCAATAAACTGCTTAATCCAAAAAGTGAAACAGATTCGTTTTCCAGCCATTTATCAAAAAGATAATAGAAACGACCAATTAAATAGATATAGACTATGGCGGCTAATAAAATGATTTCAATTTTGTGCCGCCATCCCAAAGTTTGCCAGACGTTTCGCGGCTGCCGAAGTAAAAGTTTTATCATACGTCAAGTATACGATTTTTGAGAATTAAATTAAAGAAAAAATTGTAACCGTTATTTTTTTGCCGATATGTTGATTCAATTTTTGGTAGAGTTCAGCCACCAAGTCACTAAGACACAAAGGAATAATAAAATAAGCTAAGAGAAGAAACGGAGTGAATTTGTATAGCTATGTTCTTTATATAATCCTATTTCCCGCATCCAACCGCCTTGACAAATTCATCTGCCCTGCTTATTATTCGTCTTCACTTAATCGAAGGCTTTTATGGCGGTAAAAATATTATTAGTCGATAATTATGATTCTTTCACCTATAACCTGCTGCATTATTTGCAGGCTGCCAACGCAGAGGTTGATGTCTATCGGAATGACGTCCCGCAATTGCTTTCTCAGACAGGCGGCTATGATGCGCTGGTTATTTCTCCAGGCCCGTCGAGACCGGCAAACAGCGGGTTTTCTGTGGAACTTGTAAAAAGCGCTTACCGGCAAAAACCTGTTTTAGGCGTGTGCCTCGGCATGCAGATCATAAATGAAGCGTTCGGCGGCAGGACAATCAAAGCGCCTTATCCAATCCATGGTAAGTCTTCGAAAATCCGCGTCATTAATAAATCAAATATATTTGACGGCATTCCGGCGGAATTTACAGGAGCGCGCTACCATTCATTAATATGCTCCGATGTTTCTTATCCATTAAAAGTAACCGCTGTTTATGAAAATATCCCTATGGCTTTTCACCATGTTAAGTATCCGGTGTACGGTCTTCAATTTCACCCGGAATCTTTTTTAACGGATATTGGATTAACAATTATTAAAAATTTTATAGCGGAAATTAAATGAACGGTATTATTAAAAACTATCTGTCTGCCATCCGTATTCAGGAAATCGAATATTCCAAATGCAATGCGTTTAAGGAAAATTGGCTGGAAGAAAATATTGCCTTATATATACCGTCATGGGATTTTCTTAATCAAAAAAAATATGAAATCTTAGTGAAAAGTTTTGGCGGATTAATTTATGGCAAAGGAAATAAAGTAACCGCTGATTTCAATTCACAGAAAATAGAATTTGAAAATGACAATCCCTTCCATCTGCTGAAACAAATCGAAAAAGAATGGGCTGAAGATAATAGACTGCCGTTCTCTTTTTATACAGGAATTTTATCTTATGATTTATATACTAAAATCGAAGCCCTTGAATTAAATAGAGATTTTTATCAATTGCCGGATTATTATTTAATTTTTCCCGCTGAAGCATTGCTTATTAATCATACGGATCAAAAAATGTATTTATTAAACAGCGCTGAGAAAATTGTCAGCCCTGATAAAAGCAGCCGCTGGTTCAATTCAAATCATACGCAAAAAATGATCACCAACGAAAGGCGTGAAACATATTTGAAGAAAATTCAGCAGATCCGTGATTTAATCTTTAACGGCGAAGTTTATCAACTTAATTATACGATTCGTTTTTCCGCGCCTTTTGAAGAAAATGGCTTTACATTTTTTAATGATTTGTACAAACTTAATCCCGCGCCTTTTTCTTTTTACGCCCGCCTGCCGCATTGTGAATTGATTAGCAACTCCCCTGAACGATTTTTATCGGTTAATTCCGACTGTGTTTTGACCGAGCCTATAAAAGGAACCATAAAACGTGTTGAAGATAAAACAGCGGATGAAGGGCTGAAAAAAGAACTGCTCTCTTCATTGAAAGATGAATCCGAATTAAGTATGATTGTCGATCTATTGCGTAATGATCTATCCAAGGTTTGCCGCGCCTCTACGGTAAAAGTAATATCGCATAAACGGTTGGAAACTTTTACTAATGTGCATCACCTGGTTTCTTCAATTAGCGGTCGATTGAAAAGCAATAATAATTTTGTTGATTTATTAGAAGCCTCATTTCCCGGCGGCTCGATTACGGGCTGCCCTAAAATTGCCGCTATGAAGTTTATTAAAGATTTAGAAATTCATAACAGGTCATTCTATACCGGAACGTTCTTTATTCGCTTCCCGCAATTGGATCAGTTTGATTCAAACATATTAATACGCACAGCCGTTAAAAAGGACGACGCTATACATTTTCAGGCCGGCGGCGCTATTGTAATTGATTCCGAGCCGGAAAAAGAATTTGAAGAGTGTATGGCAAAGGCAAATTCATTTTTAAAAACAGCGGAGAAATATAATGTTCGTTTATTTTAATCAGCAGTCTGCAAATCCTGAAATTATTCCATTACTCACAACAGGACAGGGAATATTCGAAACTGTTCAATATAGTGAAAACACCCTGTGGTTTTGGGAACGTCATGAAAAACGCTTGAGAAAGTCTCTTAATTTTTTCAATGCGCAGCTTGCTGAGTTTGATTTAAAAAAATTTATTTTTGATAAGATAAAGCGGCATTCCCAATTTAATTCGTTTAAAATAAAACTATCCTTCATATTTCCGTTTGATCAAAAAGAACGGCTGCTGGGCGAAGATTCTATAATCATTCAAATTGAACCTTTGCCGGATTCTGAAAATGATACGAATAAAATAAAACTAAAGGCGGTTCCTTCGCCGTACTTACACCCCAATGCGCTGCGTTTACACAAAACTATCAATTACGGCTTTTCTTTGTATCACAAGCAGCAGGCAATCGAGGAAGGTTACGACAATATTGTTTATTATGATCATCAGGGTAATATTTTAGAAGCGGCCACGGCTAATTTTTTCGCCATAAAAAATAATGTTATATACACGCCTCCTGTCTCCCTGGGATTTTTACCGGGAATTATACGCGGGCTTATCATAGAACATTTTGATGTAAAGGAAGAAAATATTCATTTCAAAGAACTGGCGGAGTATGATTGTTTTTTTACTACAGGTTCTGTTCAGGAATTAAAAGAGGCGGTTCAAATTGATTCGCTTAAACCGCAGGCAAGTTCGCGCTTCCGTGAAATTTTGGTAAAATGGGATAAAGTTAAACAGATGTACAAGGATGGTTTGTTGAAGTGATTTGCAAAAGAACATAATGCCCGACGGCAAGCATGGTAGTATGTTCTTGTATAGTCCCTGGTCGGGAAAAGTAATGATAAATTATCAGCCTAAAATCACAAAACACAAAAACCAAAATACAAATAAATCTCAATTTACAAATTTCAATGACCCAAACATAAAAAAATCATCGGTTTTTGTAATTTGAATTTTGAACATTGTTATTTATTTTTACCCTGTAGAATAATTAGTGTCTGAACGAAAAAGCGCTTTTTTGTCATTTCGACCGAAGGGAGAAATCTGTAACTTCAATAATCCCAAGGGTTGTAAGTTTTCTCACCCTCCCAAAGCGTCAGGATCG
>JAUXGF010000190.1 GCA_030622395.1 Calditrichaceae bacterium | reverse complement strand
ATGAGGTGTAAAATTCAGGCCGTGAGGTTATTGCTTCAATTATAGAAGGAATATAGTGATCATAAACTCCACCGCCTAAAAATGATAGATAGTTTTTATTTTGCTCAGAAAAAGATTTCATTATTTTACTAACGCCAAATTCAGACTGCGCCTCGGGAATATTAAACGTTCCCTTAAAACGAATATCTTTAGGAATATTCGAGATTAACTCTTCGAAGTCTTCAACTCCAATTACTTCTAGCATTTCCTTAAAATCAGCATCGCAATTAGTTAAATATGGCATAGTGTCAACCTTATTTGTTTTAGATATATGTTCTTATGAACTTCGTTCTCAACGAAGGGTGCGCAAATGTGTCCCCGTGATTCGGGAAAAGTTTATTCCCCCTTAAAAAAGGGGGTTAGGGGGTTGTAAAAATGCAAACACACCCCTGCTTGCATCCAGAAAATTCAGGGTTAGGGGTCTGTTTATGTCAATCCAACTATACACCCTAAAATTTTTAATCGGCATTAGCCTGTGGAACAATTACCACAGGCTAACGTGATTAAAATTATCCAATCAATGCTTTGTATGCTTCGGCGTCCATTAATTCATCCAACTGAGCAGAATCAGATATTTTAATTTTTACCATCCACCCGCCGCCATAAGGATCTTTGTTAACGGTTTCAGGAGCGTCCTGTATGGCTTCATTAATTTCAACAAATTCACCGGAAAGAGGGCAGAATATATCAGCCACAGCTTTTACGGCTTCAATAGTGCCAAAACTTTCTTCTTTCTCAAAAGTTGAGCCTGTTTCCGGTAACTCAACATAAACAACATCTCCTAATTCGCCCTGTGCATAATCGGTAATCCCGACTACTGCAATATCTCCTTCGACTTTCACCCACTCATGATCTTTGGTGTACTTTAATTCAGCAGGTACACTCATATAAACCTCCAGCTATTCTAATAAATTTATTCGATCTAAAAAACCTGTATCAAAATTTCCTTCAATAAATTCCGCCCGTTTAATTAATCTTTGATGGAAAGGTATGGTAGTTTTAACGCCTTCTATAATAAATTCTTCTAAGGCTCTATTTAGACGAGCGATTGATTCATCGCGGTTTTTACCGTAAGCAATCAGCTTTGCTATAAGAGAATCATAAAACGGGGGTATGTGGTATCGTTCATAAGCATGAGTGTCTACTCTAATGCCAGGTCCGCCTGGGACGTGGAAACTTTTTATTTCACCCGGGTTAGGCATAAAATTGCGTTCCCAATCTTCGGCATTAATACGGCATTCAATAGCATGTCCAACAAGCTTAACGTCTTCCTGTGTATAGCCGAGTTTCTCTCCGGCAGCGACACGAATTTGGTCTTTAAGTAAATCTCTATTGTAGACCATTTCGGTTACGGGATGCTCTACCTGAATACGCGTGTTCATTTCCATAAAATAAAAAGAACCATCTTCATCTAACAAAAATTCTATGGTGCCGGCGCCTTCGTATCCTACTTGTTTGGCGCCTTGCACTGCTATCTGTCCCATTTTTTGGCGCAGTTCATCAGAAACAACTACAGACGGCGATTCCTCAATCAATTTTTGATGGCGGCGCTGGATGCTGCATTCACGCTCGCCTAAATAAACTACATTTCCATGTTGATCCGCCATAAGTTGTATCTCAATATGCCGCGGATTCTTAATATATTTTTCCAGATATAAATCAGGGTCTCCAAAGGCTCCCTGCGCTTCCGCCTGCGCCATCTGGTAATTCATTTCAAACTCTTCCATGCTGTTTACAACACGCATTCCGCGTCCGCCGCCGCCGGAAACAGCTTTCAATATAACAGGGAAGCCAATTCCTTCAACTAATTCCTTACCCTCTTCAATACTTTTTAATATCCCTTCACTGCCCGGCACAACCGGCACTCCAGCTTTTTTTATCAAAGCTTTAGCTTCAGATTTATTACCCATTTTACGTATCACGTTGGCGCTCGGCCCTATGAATTTCATATTACTGGAATTACACATGTCCGCAAATTCGGGATTCTCCGCTAAAAAACCATAACCGGGATGAATAGCGTCGGCTCCGGAAACTTCTGCGGCGGCTAATATACGTAAAGTATTTAAATAACTCTCACTACTCTGGGCGGGTCCTATACATATTGCTTCATCCGCAAAACGAACGTGCAACGAATCTGTATCCGCTTCCGAATGCACCGCCACAGTTTTGATTCCTAATTCTTTGCAGGCGCGTATTATACGCAGTGCAATTTCACTACGATTAGCTATTAAAATTTTCTTGATCAAAAAAACCTCCTATGCCTCATCTTTCCAACGCTTTTTCTAAATCTAAAAGGGTCTTTTTTAATTGTCTGTTCTCTTTTTTTAATTTCTCTATTTCTTTCTTGAAAACCATTAAATCCGTATTCTTTACAGGTTTTTGCTTAGTCTGTTGTTTTAACGCATGTTGATATAAATTAAGAATTTTTAACCAATTATTACAAGCGGAAAGATAATCGCTTTTAGAAAATCTCTTTTTAAATTTATTAAATTCCTCAATAGCGGCGATGTAATCGTAATAGGGATTTGCTTTATCTGCTATTATTTTTATATAAGCTAAACGATAAACCGCATCGTCGCTGTAATACGAATCGGGAAATTTTTTAATATAGTTTTTTAACAATCCTTCCGCATCGTTAAATTTTTTATTCTTTAGATACTCATCAGCTTTTTGGATAATTAATGCCTGTAAATCAGGCGGCTGGTCATTTTTCTTTATCTCACGAGAAGAACAGTTTAATAAAAATAAAAATAAAATTCCACTAACAAACAGATTTTTAAAGGATTCTTTTGTCGAAAACATAACTATTTCCAATCTTACTTTTAGCGGCTTTTTTCAATTCACTGGCTATTTTTGAAACTTCCGCTAATGATTGAATGGGTTTAAATTCATTACTGACATTAGCAATGGATATACTTACTAAAGGGAATTTTTGCTCCGCCCCCTTTCTGTCTTTGGAAATAATATATCCATTTGCGCGGTCAATATCGGAATAGAACTGCCCGATTTCATTTTCCATTCTTTTAACTATTGCCTTACAGATTGATTCCGAACGATCAGGAGTTGTTAAGAACACAAAGTCGTCGCCCCCGATGTGCCCTAAAAAATCTTCTTTATTACCGTTTTTCTTAAGGGCGTCATTTATAACATTTGCACAAAACAGAATAATACGGTCGCCTTCTACAAAACCATATTTATCATTATATGCTTTAAAGTTATCAATATCGCAATAACCGACGGAAAAACTGCCCTTATTTTCAATGCGCTTTTGAATGGCTTTTTGAATGACATTATTACCGGGTAAATGGGTTAATGGATTGCTGTCTAAATTCTGGAGGTAGCGTTTTAAAACCGCCTGTATACGTTTTTCCATTTCCAATGGATCCATATCCTTGGTAATGTAATCATCCGCCCCTTCTTCAAAACTATTCAGCTTGTCGTTCAGGTCGTCCGATGAGGTTAAAATGATAATAGGCAGGTTCATATATTCAGGCATACTTTTTATACGCTTGCAAACTTCATGTCCGTCAGGCTCGGGCATATTAAGGTCTAACAGCACTAAATTTGGCTGAACGTCGTCAAGCATTTCTATGGCTTCAATGCCGTTTTTTGCAGTAATAACTTCAAAGCCGATATTTTTTAGAGCGGCTTTTAATAGAAAGCGGAAGTTTTCTTCATCATCTACTAACAATAATTTGGCGCTTTGATTCATGTTAACCAGCCTCCCTCTTCGGCTACATTTTTTGTGCGGGGTAATGTAATTTTAAAAATTGTCCCTTTGCCGAGTTCGCTTTCGACATGGATGCGCCCGCCGTGAGCTCTGATAATCTGCGAAGATATGTACAATCCCAAACCAGTGCCTTTAACTGAGATTTTCTTAGAATTAGACGCCCTGTATAATTTCTCAAAAATATAGGGTATTTCTTTTTTAGGAATGCCAATCCCCTGATCTTTTATTATAATCGTTAGAAGAGCAATTTTTTCTGCAATCGTTACATCAATAACTGTATTTTCATTAGAAAATTTTACGGCGTTATTTATTAAATTTTGAAACACTTCTTTCATTTTATCCTGATCAACTTCACAAAAAATTTCATTTGCGGCAAAGTTTAAATTTACTTTGATTGCTTTTTGCTTAATTGTAGGCGCAAGGTTGACGCAGACCTGAGTAATCAACTTAACAATATTAACCGACGAGTAACTTAAGCGTACTTTACCGCTGTCATAAGAAGCGCTGTGTAAAATATTTGTGATTAACTTCTGCAAACTTTCATTATTTTCTTTAACAATAGAAAAGAATCTTTTTTGATCTTTAGAAAGACCGTCTGAAAATGAAGTTTCTAACAAGCGCACAGCCTGCTTAATAGATCCGAGAGGAGCTTTCATCTCATGTGTAAATTGTGAAAGCATAGTGGATTTATAAGTTTCCGATTCCTTTAAACGACTACATAACTGTTCAAAAGCCGTGCCCAATTCCCCTATTTCATCATTAGATTTATTTTTAATTTTAATATCAAAATTTTGAACCGCTACCTGCCCGATTGCCGTTTTCAAAGCGTCAACGGGTTTGGTTAAAAGACGCGCTCCTATAAAGGCGGCAAGCAGGATAACTAAAATAATGACTGCTTCTGCGCTAAAAATAACCCATTGTGTTTTTTGGGCAATCATAGCCAGTTCCGTTGATTTTTTTATGCCACGTTCACCGATAATTTTATTTAAACCGGTTAATGATTCGCGTAATTTCTTCACATTGCCCTTTACCCGGACGTCTCTTATATATTTAGCGTCGTCAAGCCGGTTTCTTTTTAAATAATATATTGATTTTTTAACGGCTTCATTTGTCCTTAACCATCTTTGGTCCACTTTTTGTGTCAGCTCATCAATTTCTTTTGAATAGTCATACTCCCTGCGTGAACTTATTGTATTATAAATGAATATATAAATACGGTTTAATACTTTATCATACCAGGCTTTGTGGTAGGGAGTTTCTATGCGGAATTTAAGATTTTTCCAGTTCTTGTCAAAAGCCTTCCTGTATTTTTCAACTTGCCCGATTTTCTTATTAGCGGCTTTGCTCGAAATAAAAAGCGAGATATAGTTAACGTATAAATCTTCCAGGCTCTGCAGTTGATGAGAAACCTCAATAATACTATGCACATCTTGCTGCACATGCCCGCGTAGTGAAGTTGTAAGTTCCCTGGTTTCAATGACAAGCCAAAGCAGCGAAAAACTAAATAGTATGATCAAAAATAAGTAACTAAGAAATAACTTTGACTTTAATTTCATCTAATATAACAGGCCTTAATTTCTTGTATAGTCCCGATGATCGGGAAATGTATTATTAAATAGATGCTGGATAAAGAAACTTGATCATCCCGGCATCCAGTAATCGGTAATCAGTAATCAGTAACCGGTAATCGGTATTCCCGCAATAGCGGCCTGCCCGCCGCAGGCAGGGATTTCTGATCCGCTCCAACAAGTATCATTTTCATTAATTTACCCCGTTAAATAATATGTTTGCGCATTTTCCAATCACATTAATTTTTTATTTAACAGGGTGAATTTGCAAAGCTATGTTATTAATTTCGGCTATAATGTCATTAAATTTATCTAAATTATCAAGCAGATATTTTAATACATTAGTATTAATATATCGGATATTAGTGGTAATTCATAAAAAAACCGGCAATGGCTCAGGATAGGTGAAGAATTGGAATGTTGGAAGATTGGAATAATGGAGTGCTGGAATGGTGAAGAATTGGAGTACTTGAGTATTGGAATATTTGGGATGCTCCTCCGAGGGAGTCCCTACGGAAGAAGAATGGATTGTCTGCGGCAATAGGGATAGATATAATGTAAACATTTAACTATCAATCCAAAACTACATTACTCCAACATTCAAATTCTTCACAAATCAATCAATCCTCTTTAATATAAAAGTCTTTTAACTCACCCCCTTCCCGAAGGGGTCCCTGTGGGAAAACCCCCCTCTCTTTAAAAAATAGAGGTGGACTTGGATTCTGCAATTCCCCTCTTGAGGGGGGGGTAGGGCTCAGTTGCAAATTTAGGGGGGATTATTTAATT
>JAUXGF010000337.1 GCA_030622395.1 Calditrichaceae bacterium | reverse complement strand
TTTGTTAAACCTTAATAGAAAAAGGAAACACAAAAAATCAAAAACCTTATTAAATTATCTAAAAATAAGGATGGAATGGAAAAACAATTAAATTAGTAAATTCAGGAGGTATTAAAGCTGCCCCCCTAAATTTGCAACTGAGCCGCTTTCCGCTTCACGCTTTACGAGACGCGCCGGTAATGTATTGGGGAAGTTAAATTAGTACAGGGGTAGGACTATTATCAAACTTTAAATAGAAAACCAGTAATTAAGCTTTATTAAAAAGATATTATCCGGGTGGGTTTTAAATACATTTTGCAAATCATTACTAAAATTAAAATTACCCTGGATTTCAAAATCAGTTCTACCTTGCGACCAGACCAGATAGGCAATAGATCCGGGCAGATACTCCCAGCGGATCACCAGGTTCGAGCGGAATTGTTTAAAATTAAAATCCGGAATGTCGAATAAATAATCACTGCTGCCGTCATTATTTTCGTCGACATAATAAACTTCATCTTCTATGTCGCAGCTTAATTCTTGGCTTGCATACTCATAATATTGGTCTTTATAATTTTGCGCTCTTGGATTGGCAGCGCGTTTAAACTCGCTGTATTTACCTGCAGAAACAAAAGGCTGACCATAATACTGTATTGATAATTCCGGTGTTGGGCAATAGTTAAGGCGGAAAACTAATCCGAATGTATGCTGATCTAATTTTCCAAAAATATAACGGTCTTCATTTTCATATTCCTCTGTGCTGATATACTGCAGGTTATCAAGATTTAAATTATAAAAGGGTCTCAATGTAAGTGAAATTCTTTCGCTCATCTTTAGAAACAGAGAAAAGCGATAATTATTCATATAAGAATTGCCGTCATCATTCGAATGATTAAATCCTCCAAACTCTATCTGCCAACTCTTTCGTGAATCACTATAGATATTGTACCAGTTGTTCCAGGCGCCTTCGTAACGGCAGCTCGGGCCTCCCCTTAAACTATACGGCGACAGCCCGTCTCCTTCCCTGTTTATCCCCAAATAAAATCCCCAGTAATTAAGGAATTGCGCTCCCCCGTCGATATTGCCGCCTGCAAACAATTTTTCTCCGCCGAAATTCCAGCCGTTCCACTGGTTAAAGTTTACATTAATCCGGCGGAAAATACTAACCGGATCGGTAATACGATAGCCTGCCCAAACAAACTGCATAATCTGATCCGCCCGGCGTAAATATCCCACGTCATTAAGTTCAAGACCCGGAGAACGCCAGATTCCGCCGGCTAAAAACCGCCAGCGGCTGTTTCCCAGACGACCGATATTGAAAGAACCTCCATATCCATTGAGCGTTGTTCTGCTGCTGTCGAGTGTAATATGTTTGGCGTCCGGACGCTGGAAATAACGCGCCGATGAAGTTTGAACACGCTGTAAAGCTTCTTCATGACCCCTGATATGACTGAAGGCTAATTTTAAATCTAAAAGATAGGTTTTATCATCCCACTGGCGTCGAAAGTCGATTCCGCCCGTGTATGCCGACTTGTTAAGAAAATTCAGATGGTCTTCATTAATCTTTCGATTTACAGCCGTAATCATGCATCCCAGTGAAGTATTGCCTTCATTATAATCTTTTTGCAGCCTGGTTACAAAATAGTTTGTCAGCGGTTCGACTGTAACGGATTTCCTTGCAGAATCAAGTTCAATCGTCGCTTCCTCTTTGGCTGTAACGGCGTCGAGTATGCCTATTGACCAACCTGTTTTGGTTTTGCCGCTTAATTTAGCGGCTCCCAAAATAGAAGTCTGATCGGGAACGTCTTCATAATCATAATAAAATCCATCTTCTTCATCCGGGTAATATTGCGGTCTTCGTCCGATTCTGCGGGAATAGAACAGGTTTTCACTGGCAAAATCACCATCGCCCATTGCCAGACGAAAGTTAAATATATTTTTCCCTTCAATGAAAAAGGGGCGCTTCTCTTCTAAAAAAGTCTCAAAGGTTGATAAATTTACTTCGGATGGGTCTGCCTCTACCTGCCCGAAATCCGGGTTGACGGTAAAGTCAACCGTTAAGTCGCCGGTCAGCCCGATTTTGCCGTCTATTCCTCCTGTAAAATTAAAATCGCGTCCGTCGGCGAAGGGGTTGCCTTCATCTTTTTCATAAGTATTTAACTGGGTTACGGCATAAGGCAGCAGCTCAACCCTGGCGGGCATTTTAATATTTTCGATACCTGTTAACTTGCCGAAATATGAAACCATGCCGCCTGCGTCTTTCGGAATAAACTGCCATAACATTTCTTCTTTTTTTCTATGAATTTTACGGTAAATTTGCAGTCCCCAGATGTGTTTTTCCTTTTCGCCGAAACGGATTTGGCTGTAAGGGATGCGCATCTCGGCAACCCAGCCCGAATCGTTTATACTTGTTTTGCCTTCCCATACAGGGTCCCAACTGTCATCCGTATTATCGCCGTCTTCCGAAATGAAAAAATCTGCTTTTACTCCGCTGGCATTTAAGCCAAAGACAAAGGATGTTCTGTGATCATAATAGCTGTCAAAACCAATGAGTATAAAATCACTATCGTCGACGTCGTCTCTTCTTGCCACGCGGCTGGTAATTTTATCAGGCTCGGAATCATAAGCAATAAGGGCGACATACAGATTCTTATCATCATACAAAATTTTGAACGCCGTTTTTTCGCTGGGCCGGCTGCCCTCAATAGGATCTGTTTGTGTAAATCCGCTGCTGGTACGGGCTTTTGACCAGATTTCATCATCCAAGTTTCCATTGATAACAGGAGCGGAAGAATTAACCCGTGCGGCAATATAAGTTTTGATTTCTTTCTGCGGTTTTTGAGCAAATAATGAAGTAAATAGGAATGTGATTAAAAATAAAGCGGTTATGCGCATGGTTCTCTCTCATTAGAGTTTATGATTAAATAACGAAAACCATTGCAATTTGTTACAAAAAAAATCTTTCACTTTCGCTTGACAAACGTAACCGCAAAAGTTACATTACATTGTAACCGAACGGCTAATATTTAAACTGCCCGAATCATGAAAACGGATGAAAAGATGATTAAATCATTTAAGCACAAAGGTATCGAAAAACTTTTTTATGATGGAATTACAAAAGATATTCAACAAAAACATAGAACTAAATTAGAGGATACTCTGGACTTATTAGATGCGGCAACTCAAATACAGGATATGAATTTTCCTGGCTCGAGATTACATAAACTTGAACCTAAAAAAGATGATATTTGGTCCGTCACAATTTCCGGCAACTGGAGAATTACTTTTAAATTCATTGATGGTGATGCATATAATGTAAATTATGTTGACTATCATTAACAAGTTAATTTTAAAAAGTGGAAGTAAAATATGAGAAACAGAAAGAGACGCCCCGCTCATCCAGGGAGAATTTTGAAGAATTTATATTTAACGCCATTAAAAATAACGAATACTGAACTTGCTAAAATCCTTGGCGTTTCTCGTAAAGCAATATCGAGTATTGTAAATGAGCATAAGTCGGTTACGCCGGAAATGGCGTTACGGTTATCTAAAGCATTTCCAAATTCTACACCTGAAAGTTGGTTGAATTTGCAGAAAAATTATGACCTTTGGAACGCTGCTAACAAATCAAAAGAATGGGAAAACATTAAGCCCGTTCCAATGCCAAAAAACGAAGAAGTTGTTTTTTCCTTAAATGCATAAGCGGTATTGCCTGTCTTAAAAGCCATTTTACAAAATTCATATTTAAGTTCGCTTTTTAATCAACGAAAGGCTTCGTTCTATCTCTTTTATTAACCTCTTATCTCGAAGTTTCTGTTTTTGCTCTTGCAGAAAAGATTTGCTTTCAGAAAATCCACTCATTGCCCGAATTATTTTCCACCTAATTAAATCGTTTTTACTGTTCTTTAAGTAACAGGTTCTTAATTTCGTATAAATCTCAGATTTGTATACTGGAACAGAAATGGTTTGTTGAATGATAACGAAATCCCGTATGCGGGGCGGTTTAACCATTTCGTCTTGACAGTTATACCGATACTCATTATTGCAAATCAATTGCAGATCGGTATAATCATAGAAACAAATAAATCCAATAGCGTCAATCGCTTC
>JAUXGF010000334.1 GCA_030622395.1 Calditrichaceae bacterium | reverse complement strand
TATATTACTGCGAAACTTGAGTAATTCATTATAGAACTCTCCTTATTAAAAATCAGCATGTTGCAAAATTAAAATTAAAACAAAATGTATCTAACTTTAGTTATTAATCACGGCTGATTAGAATTAGCCGGATTAGCTGAAGCAAAGCCATAGTTGCGGCAGCCACATAGGTGAGCGCAGCGGCGCTTAACATTTTTCTGGCGCCGCTTACTTCCTGGCTCATTAATAATCCTTGCGATTCCAATTGCTTTAAAGCGCGGCTGCTGGCGTTAAATTCAACTGGTAACGTTACAAAATGAAAAGCCACTACTGCGCCAAAAAAAATGATTCCCAAATTTATTAAAAAGGAAGTATGAAGAATAAATCCTAAGAAAAATAAAGGGAATGCCGCCCAGGAAGCAATATTTGTAACCGGCAAAATGGAATGCCTTAGTTGAAGAGCAGCATAACCCGTATGATGCTGAATGGCATGACCGACTTCATGAGCGGCAATAGCTAAGGCTGCCAGAGAGCTGCCCCTGTAATTGGCTTCGGAAAGGCAGACTTGTTTACTTCGTGGATCATAATGATCGCTTAAATTTCCGGATACAGCTTTAACTTCAACATCATAGATACCACTCTGATGCAAAATCTGTTTTGCGGCTTCAGCGCCGCTTAGCCCCCTTGAAGAGGATATTTTCTGATATTTTTTATAAGTAGATTTTACTTTTATCTGCGCCCAAATAGCCAGGATCAAAGCGGGAATCAATAAAATCATTGTTGAGTCAAAGAAAAAAAACGGCATAGCCTTCTCCTTTTATTTTTTCCACTAATTAACGAACTAAATATAAAAATGTTCAATTTCATTTTCAAATTCATCACAAGAAATGTACCATTCCGCCTCGGGCAAAGCATCCCTGTCTCAGGGGGACTCCTGTGGAGTAGGAATAGGGCTTCCCTTTTTTGGGTATTATCTTTTCCTACAAACATTCCGCCCCTAACGGGGCTGCTTCCCAATTCCAAATTCCAAGTTCCCAGTTCCAAATTCTTACTTCCCATTTCTTACTTACTACTTCCTGCTTCTCGCGCAGCGACGCCTTTGGGGCTACTTTCTACTTCTTCCCTTGTATCAGAGTTAAGCGCCTAAGAAGCCGGAAAAACAGCTAAGTTGAAACTACATAATTCAACTCTTGTTTTAAATTAATGACATTTTTAAATTAAAATAATCACTGGGCAATGGATTATTTATAATTTATTCAATATTCCGGCTATTTGCATGCCCGTCAATTTAAAGAATATAACTTTGCAAATTAATTTCGGGATCGTAAAGAAGTCGTCCCTTTAGGAAAATTACAAAAAAGGGACTTTTCGTTCAATCACTATATAATCATCAAGGATGCTTTTTAAAATTAAAATATGATAAGAAAGTTGAATATGAGCTATTTTAACAAACAAATAATTATATTATTAACATTTATTATTTCACTATTTTTATTCCCAGCCTGCTCGCCTGATCCGGATAATATAATGAACAAAGATAAATTTATCACTGTTTTATCAGAAGTAATGATTATTGAAAAACTATCGGTATCGGAAGAAACAAAGATTGCTCTTTTAAAAAATGTTTTTGAGAAGCACAATACAGACGCTGAAGAATTTTTGAGAACAAAAGAATATTATAAACAGGATCCGGATTATTGGATCAATATTTATGATAAAGCCGTGCAGCGCATTAAAAAAGATTCTGATCAATCAAAAAAGAAGAAAACTGATACAAAACCTAAATGATGTTCTACGTCCGTTAAATCCACCTTTTACACTGAGTCGGGAATCGTTTATTTATTGTATAGTCCCGATCCCGATTAATCGGGATGAACATTGTTATTTATTTGAAATTTGTAATTTTTTAACCTTAACTATTTTGCAAAGCTATGTTCTAATTGACAACTACTTTGTCTTTTTACGTATCTTTTTACTTAGACAATAATAAGACCAAATAATATCCGCTAAAGACGGAGTATAATCTTCTATTCCATTTTGTTCAATCAATTTATTTGAAGAAACCGCTTCAGGTACAAATCCTAATAAACCTTCATTCGATAAATCTATCAATGGTTTAAAATACTTAACCAGCTTTTTCGATACAGCTTTTCTACCGGTTTTAAAATTTAAGCATGAATTAACATAGAATGACATGGTCCATGGCCAGATCGATCCATTATAATAATTTGAATTTCTACGACGTAAAGTAGCTTTACCTTTATGATTATATGCACTATCAGTAGAGGATAGAGAACGAAGTCCATAGGGAGTTAATAATTCCTGATCGATTCGATCAAGAACTTTTTTTGCAAATTCATCTTCAACGCAATAAAAGGGCAGCATTAATGGTATTAGCTGATTAATTCGAAAATCTGTATTTTTCTCATCATAAACTACAAAATCATAAAAAGACGATTGTTCTTCGTTTACAAATAGATCATTAAAACTTATTTTAACTTTTTCGGCGTTTTTGGCAAATTTACCTGATAATCGTTTTTTGTTTAACTTTAAACTAAGATATTCCAAAATGCGCAATCCATTATACCATAATGCATTTACTTCGAGTAATTTACCAAATCTTAATACATCGCCTTTTTTATTCTTTAATGGAATCCAGCTTAAATTGGTTGCTTTATCTCCTGAAAAGATCAATCCGTCTTTATCCGTAAAAATATTAAACGATGTGCCTTTGGTGTAGCTGTCATAAATAGAACGATAAGCGTCAAATGCTTTCTCTTCAAAAAAAGCTAAATCATTAGATTCCTGAAAATAGATATAACCAAGATTGATCAGCCACAAACTTAAATCAACAGCGCCATAGTAAGGTTTTTCATCAGTATCGGGAAATTTTACGGGAAGCAGCCCCGAATCTAATTTTGATAATATATTTGAATATATTTTCTTAAATAAATCAAAATCTTTTTCAACTAACAGTAACCCCGGCAGAGAAAAAATTACATCGCGCAATAAATTCGAATCTTCGACTGTTGAAACTGAAACAATATGATCGTCATTTACTTTTGTTATAACATTTTGTAATTGATATTGAAAATTAGAAAGTTCCGTGTTATCCAAATTGAAATGATAGTTTTTCTTTTTCCTTCTTTCACTTTCTTCCCGATACAACGCTTCATAATCTAATTTGATATCGGTAATTTCCTCTGTTGAAAGAAAGATATCGAAATTATCGTAAGGATTTAAGGTAACTTCAAAGAATCCCGGGTTAAACAAATCCTCGCTGTTATTTGTAAAACGGTTTTTATCCTTGCTATAACAAAAATTATGATACCATAGAGTTGTGGAAACATATTCCCCTTTATTATAATAAGCATACAGCTCCGGCATATTCACCCTGGGCGCCCATCTCACAAAATATTGACCAAGATAACTGTCAGTATTTACACCCCTCGGTTCATTTAGAAGATCATCATTATAACGAACTGATATAAAGGGCTTAATAATAAGTTTAACCGGCTCGCCATGATTTTTTGACTCATAACGGACAACTACAATATTATGATTTTCAAGTAAAAATACAGTTTTTTGAAGTAATCGATCTTCGATTAGAAAATTAAAACATGGAAAGGGGTTAATTTCAAACTTATCTAAGTATTGGTATCCAAGAGGAAATATATTTTCAATATATTGATTAGTAGAGATTTCATGTAAACGATTTCCAATAAATACAGATTCTTCAAATTTGGAAAGAGTAACTACCTTTTTAGTAAAGGTTTCGTCAGGGACGACAAGCAAGCCATGTTCCCTTCGGATATTCATACCTGTAACTGTGGAAGATGCATAAGCTCCTTTTCTATTTCTTTCAAGCCATTCATATTTTAAAGCTTCCTTAATATTTTGCAAAACTTCCTTATTTAAGATATTTTCCATAATTCCTCATTAAAACTTTAAAAAGATTAAATATTAAAATAAAAATTAACGCCGCTGCTGCCGTAAACTGAACCATTTGGGAGAAAAACTTACCTTAGCGAAATGTATGCCGAATAATCAGATCCTCTCCCGGCCTGACAGCCGAAATAATTAATTAATGTCTAAATGAACAAGCGCAGTTTTCATTCAGACACTGATTAGAAGAAAGATTAAATAGTACCACTATTAATTATAAGACAGAGAATGGTTAAAATCAATTATTTTACAGTTAATATTA
>JAUXGF010000312.1 GCA_030622395.1 Calditrichaceae bacterium | reverse complement strand
TATGCTTGGTTTAGTTATCTCCGGCAATCCATTCAGCATTGTAGCTATGTTCGGTTTTGTAGCGCTGGCGGGGATTGTAGTTAACGACGCTATTGTGATGATCGATTTTATGAACAAGCGGCGTTACGGAAAACAGACAACGGCTTTTCAATACTGGAGGAGTATAGTCAACGCCGGACGGCTGAGGCTGCGTCCGATTATCTTAACTTCTTTAACTACAATATGCGGTCTAATCCCTATGGCTTTCGGAATCGGCGGTATATCGGAGATGTGGTCGCCGCTGGCAAATGTTATTTTATTCGGTTTATTGGTTTCCACTGTATTAACATTATTCGTAATTCCAAGTTTTGTGGCTGTTGTGGATGACATTAAAGGAAGCAGGAAAAAGGCGCCGGGAATAATGGAGTAATGGAAAGCGACCTCAAAGGTTTTCCCAAACCTTTGAGGTCTTTGAAGAATTGGCTAAGAATTAAATTTTAAATTAATGCCGTCCCTGCCTCCCTACCTGCCGGCAGGCACAGCGCCATAGAGGTGGACGTCGCCTATGGCGGGAATTGTTGGAAGAATGGAATATAGGAGTGATGGTTTTTAATACTCCAGCGATCTATCACAATATTATTTCCTTTTTATATAAACATTCATGGGCTGTCGGGCTCAACGAAAGGATGCACTAATATATCCCGATGTTTCAGTATATATAATTATTATTTATAACATTTTTTAGAGTTTTACATACCGTTCAACAAATAGTCTGCAAATACGGACTACGTCCGCCACCTGTGTTTTGGATTAAAACCTCAAAGGCTGCAAACCATTTCTATTTTATTGTCTAATAGCGCCCGGCACGAAAGCAGGCGCTAAATTAATTTATCGCTAAAACGACGTTTCAAATCCGAAATAGATTGTTCTGGGCAGTATCGGACCATAGACATAAGCAGGATCGCGGTCAGCTCCCTTATCCAAATCTTTTTGATAGGCATCCGTCAAGTTTTTGACGCCAAAAGATAATTTATTATTAACTCCGTTGAATGTTGGCAAACAATACGAAAAACCTAAATTAATTTGAGAGAAGGCGTCGCTTCTTTCTAAAACCAGATCAGGATCATCCTGTCCTTCAACAACTATTTCGTGAGGTACGTCGGCTTTACCTGTGTAATCCGCGGCTGCAAAAATATTAATGTCCGAAGTCATATCCATAGATAACCGAAGAAATCCATATACATCAGGCGTTCTTAAAAAATTCTTCGTATTAAAATCCTCAAGAGGTTTATCATATTCGCTATTTTTGTAAGTTAATCCTCCCCGAATTTCAAGAATTGAAAGCGGACGAATTCCCAAATCAACTTCAAGGCCTTGCACTGCCGCTCCGTCCCCGTTTAACCGCTGCCATTTTTCTATGTTTCCGGTTTTACCTACAAATTCTTCAGTAAACACGTCTTTTAAATCTGTATAGAATCCGGTAACAGCTAACATAAGAGGCATATCGTTAACATAACCCAGGAAATCAATTCCGCCGCTAAAAGAGTTGCTTCTTTCTTCTTTCAAATCACCGACATTCCTTGTAACCCTCTGATCGCCTTCAATACCGCAAAGATGCAGATCCTCATCATAAGTTTGCGGCGCTTTAAATCCGGTGGTATAAGCTCCCCTTAAGGTAAAACCTCCGCCGATCTGAAACTTGCCGTTAATACGCGGGCTGAAAATCCAATCATCCAATTCAGAATGCTTGTCTCCTCGAACACCAATAACAAATTCTATTTCTTCTTCCGCGCCAAAATGCAGATTATCCTGTAAAAATATCCCATAATTGGTATAAATCTCATCAATATGGTAAGCAGGGTTTGCAGTTGCTTTATCCAGCAGCTTATCACGGGAGTATTGCATTCCGGCGGTTAAAAGTTGAGAGCCTAAATTATAGTTCATCTGCAGTCCGCCCACATGGAGGGGATTTTCTGTTTTACCATAAAAACTCAATGCTTCAAGAGTATCTGCCGCAGTATACCCACCCAAACCGCCGTAATACGATTTTCGATTCTGGAAAGCAAATGAATAATAAACACGGTAATCAAAAAGAGGACTTGGGCGATGCTGCCAACGAACCGTTCCGCCCCAGCGCCAGTGCTCTAAACCCTCGGCTATTTCGGCTTCGTGTTTCGGTTGATCAAATTTATTGCCTCCCCGTCTTTCTTCGTGAATTCTATGCAAATGAGTTGACAACTCACCTGTTTCTATTGGTTTTAAATACCAGTTAAAACCTATGGATTCATTTCTGATCTCTCCAATTTCACTGTAGCCGTCATCGTTATAATCATAAGGATTCCTTTCCCTGACAGAACCGAAAATGAAAGCGCCTGCGGTTCCATTTTTATTGACTAATTCTGCCATAGTTCCAACCTGTTGATCCATTTCACCGTCAATGGAGTTTCCCAAATATTTCAATTTAACCCGATTCATCGCCGGACGGCGCGTACGTAAATTAATAATACCGGCAACAGCCCCGCCGCCATATAGAGAGGAACCGCCTCCCTTTACGATTTCGATCTGGTCAATCATTTCCTGTGGAAAATGTTCCAGACCATACACTCCGGCAAGACTGCTGACAACAGGATCGCCATCAACAAGAATTTGAGAATATTTCCCATCCATACCAAGAATACGCACCTGGGAAAAATTACAATTCTGGCAGTTGTTTTCTACTCTAATGCCTGTCTGAAATGAAAGCGCTTCCGCTAAATTCACGGCTTGTTTTTGCTCGATTACAAGTCGTGGAATAACTTCAGTGCGCACAGGCATATCTTCATAGATATGAGGAGTAGACGTGCCTGTAACCACGATCGCTCCCATTTCAAAAATACTCTGTTTAAGTTCAAAATTAACCGTTACCGCTTCATTGGCTTTTATTTCGATAATTTTGTGTTCCATTTTATAACCGATCATTGAGGCTACTATATGATATTTTCCGGCAGGGGCATTTGGAATTGAATAATCCCCGGCGGCGTTTACAGCGCTTCCAATTGTAGTATGTTCAAGAAAAACATTTGCTCCCGCCAAAGGCTTCTTGGAAGAAGCTTCAAATACCTTACCTACAATCTTTCCTTTCTCTATCTTTGCCGATTTAGTATCAGCTAAACTAATCTGTGATATTGATAAAAATAACGCTAATAATAATAAAACTTTTATTGAATTAAAATATTTCATTTCTTTCCTCTCAATTTAATATAAGACCTTATCAGTTTCTTAAGGACAGGTTACTAATTACTTTATTGTACTGCTCAGTAAATGGTTTACATTAAAGCAATCAGCTATCAGCAGTCAGCAGTCAGCTTTTATTTAGAAATCTAAAGTTGACTGGTTTTTATGTAAACCTTTAAAAGCTCATAGTCAGTTATCTTTTAGTTTAGTGCAAAAAAACTATAAAATAGATACTAATAGCTGAATGCTGAAAGCTTCGGTGTAATCTGTCACTGGTAATAACTTTTAATAATATTTTTTAGACAATAAAAATTGGAGGCGCGCGGAGTGGTTTATGAGTGATGATAAATTTACGGAGCGGGCTAAAAATTTGATGCTGTTTAAATATTCTTAATATTTTAATCCCGCTTATAAAAACAACAAAAAATAATAGAAAATTATTAAAAACAGTTACTATATAGTAATAAAGATATTCAAGATTATTATGCTCATGTGAGCCGCTTTTATTCTCTGATTTTTGGTCTTCATTATTAGTATGATGACTATGATAGATTATCTTTCCATTTGGCAATTTGTGAGTATGTAAAAAAGCAAAATTAAAGACGGATGAACTAATAAAGATAGATAAAATTAGTAATGATAAAAGTTTAAAAAATCTATGTGAATTTCTCTTGAATAACATTCTTAAATAACCATTTTCATTTTTAGTAATTACTGTATCATTATTAAAATAAAACGACTGATTGATAATTTTACTGTATCTAACCTTCCTGTTTCGCAAAGGTTCAATTTCTATAAATTGTTTCTTTGGAATTATTAGGTGTGAAAAAATATAGCGCATATTTTTCCGCAAAGATAGGTAATTCTAAATAAAAAGCCTTTCTACGTCTTGATTTTAGCCGCAGATTTTTTTCTTTTAAAATTAACTTATCTGATTAAGCTCTTAGATTATCAGAAAATGACTTATATCAACTTCAGGTTAAGTAATCTTATCTTTTGTTATATATATAAATCAAGATAATAAAACCTTTTATTTTTGTCAATCAAAACATTATGTCTAATTGTTTTAAAATTATAAAATTAAAGCTTTTTATAATAGATTGGATGGGAATAAAATGCCTTAAGGCGAGGTAGTTGCGATAAGGAAATTGAGACGAGGGAATTGAGACGAGGCAACGCCTCGTCTCTACACATATAAACTTGCAAATATCTTTGGCGTCAATTTATTAGGCTGTTCTTATAACATC
>JAUXGF010000062.1 GCA_030622395.1 Calditrichaceae bacterium | reverse complement strand
ATTCATTAATTCATTAATTCGATTCTTACGTTACTCCAATTCTTCACCTACAATTCGTTAAATATATTATAGTTATGTACATTAATATTAAATCTATAAACAATATTTAATTTAAAAGTAAGGCTGCTTAATTGCAAAATTAATTTTGATTAATTGTATGGTAAAATTTGTTTTGAACTATGCTGAATATTGCTTAATTTTACAAAAATAGAATGCCACAAAGGCACTAAGACATAAAGAACAATTAATTTTTAAATACTTAGAGCCTTAGTGCCTTAGCGGCTACTTTCATTGTTTGTTGAGGACGGAAGCCCATGTGAGTTTATATGAAGGTTTCTCAACTCACCCCCCCTAAATCCCCCTCTCTTTAAAAAATAGAGGGGGACTTGGATTCCCTTCCCTATTGTATTAGGGAAGGGTTAGGGATGGGTAAAAAACGTTGCGGCAAAGGCGTTGACCCATGGAAAAACTTTCATTGTTTATTGCTTTCGATAGAACATGATAGTTTATATGATAAAATTTATACTAATTTTGAAAGAATAAGGAGTTGTTATGTCTGTAATTAAACCTTTTAAAGGAATCCGTCCAAAGACCGAAATAGCGGCAAAAGTAGCTTCACCGCCTTACGATGTTTTAAACAGCAATGAAGCGCGCGAAATGGCAAAAGAAAATCACTATTCATTCCTGCACATTAACAAACCTGAAATTGACCTGCCTCCTGAAACCAACCTATACAGCGAGGAGGTATATCAAAAAGGCGCCGAAAACTTAAAACGGTTTATTAACGAAGGTATTTTGATTCAAGATGAAAAACCTTGTTTCTATGTTTACCGGCAGATAATGGGCGGGCATAGTCAAATAGGTTTGGTTGCCGGCGCTTCTGTGGATGAATATCAAAAAGATCTTATTAAAAAGCATGAATTAACCCGCGCCGATAAGGAAGAAGACCGCTCTAAACATGTTAAGTATTTAAATGCGCAAACAGGACCTGTCTTTTTAACTTATAAAGCTGTTCCTGAAATTGACGCTATTATCAATAAAATTACCGCAAGAGCGCCACAAAATGATTTTACGGCGGATGATAATATCAAACATACTCTTTGGGTTGTAAATGATGATGAAGAAATTAAACAAATACAATCTCATTTTGAAAAGCTCGATTATTTGTATGTAGCCGACGGGCATCACCGGTCTGCCGCAGCTTCCCGCGTTTGTGATATGCGCAAAGCAGAAAATCCAAATCATAACGGCGCTGAAGAATACAATTTTTTTCTGACCGTTATTTTTCCGGATGATCAAATGTATATTATGGATTATAACCGCGTAGTTAAAGATTTGAACGGATTGTCGGAATCAGAATTTTTAGAAAAAGTAAAAGAAAAATTTGATGTGAATCATTTAGGAAAAGAAGCGTCAAAACCCGCTGAAAAGCATAATTTTATAATGTTCCTGAATGATGAATGGTATGGGCTTAAGGCTCATGAGGGAACGTTTGATCCTCAAAATCCGGTTGACAGATTAGATGTTTCAATTTTGATGAATAATCTTTTACGCCCCATTCTGAATATCGGCGATCCTCGTAAAGATAAACGGATTGATTTTGTGGGCGGTATCCGCGGACTTGGCGAACTAAAAAAACGGGTTAACTCCGGGGAGATGAAAACAGCTTTCGCCCTCTACCCTACTTCTATTGAAGATTTAATGGCAATCGCTGACGCCGGTAAAACAATGCCGCCTAAATCCACCTGGTTTGAGCCCAAATTAAGAAGCGGTTTGGTTATTCACGCATTGGATTCTTAATTAATTGTATGCTCTCGAATGGCAAGCTATTGCAGAACACCCAAAATGTCATTTTCCTGCGGGGACGCCTTTCCCGCAGGGACTCCTGCGGAGCGGCGCGAACTGAGAGAGAAACCTTATAACGTCAATAATAACAATAGATTTCTCTCCCGATAAATCGGGATCAAAATGACAGGAAAAACAGTATACTGCAACACCCAGATAGCAGGAAAATATTTAATATTCACAAGTCATTTGCTGCGCTGTTATTGATAGTCATTAATGACGTACTGACACTTCTTATTTGATATGACTTTTTAAGAACTGAATAACCTTAGAGCAAGCGACGGCTGATTGTTCCAGAGTATCATTAATTCTTTTAAAAATTAGGTCCGAATCTCCCCATTCAGGATGATTGCTTTGTTTGAAAATAGCGGCTAAGCGTGATAAATACCCTCTTTGAATATTATCTTCCGCCGCTTCTGTTATACGATAAAGATTTCGTATTGTCCGTAGAACATGAACTGAGTGTAATAAAATATCCAATTCTTCAGTAATATCAGGAAAATATATTTTCATCTCCAGCAGGAAATCTTCTGAAATTGGATAAGTAATACCAAGATAAGCCTTTAAAATTAAAGTGACTGCTTCAATATCCCGTAGTCCGCCGATAGTTTCTTTTAAATTGCATGCCTCACCACTGCATTTTTCCGCTTTACTTTGACGGTCTTGAATTTCTTCTATCATTCTATTAATATAGAAAGGTTTTTTTTCGAAAATAAATCTATCGAGAATTTTTTCTTTTACTACAGATTCCATAACCTCTCCGCCTATAATCATTCTGGCGCCAAGAAGCTGGGAAAGGTCGATAAAATTTTCTTCGTCATCCGATGAGAGATATTCAATAATTTGAGATATTGGATTAACAAAACCTCCCAATATTTCACCAAGCCGGTAATGAGGTAGTAATCCGCGTTTTAATATTTCGCGGTTCATGCGAGTTACTATACGAGTGGCGTATTGAATTACTTCATCATCATCAGTATCAACTATAGCGATTAAATCATAGTCATCGTCATAAGCCTGTCTTCTGGCATGTCCTCCCGCGGCAAGAACAGCAAAAGTGTCCGTACTGGGCAATTCAGAAGAAATATCCCTGCCTACTTCTTCTGTACAGATATCAAAAAGCTTTCTTAAATAGTTATCACAAAAATTTGTAAAATCACGGTTAGTTACGCTTAAATCCACACCGCGAAGCGTACCGATTCCAACTCTTAAAAATTCAAGATCGTAATAATCGCCTAACAACACTTTTTTTTGAATATAATCCGCTTGTACATCTACCATTGCGAAAAGTCCGGAAGATATTTTAGATAATTGAGTAATACTTGTTAATGATTTTAAATATTTAGGATAATTAGAAATAACCCGTGAAAAGAATCTATGAAAATATTTGCTCGACCATTTATGAATATTACAAAGTTCTTTTAATTGAAGTTGAAAAACTTTAAGCTCATAATCAAAGACGGGCTTCTCTAAAATCCTGTCAAGATATTCAAAATGCAACTCCGGTACATATTGAAAATATTCGTGGATATATTGTGGATAGTGGCTGAAAATCCGGGATAGTCTTTCTGCTGTTCGCGGCATTTTTTCTATGTATTGAAGAAATTTTAAATTCATACGTAGAAAAATAGTGTCTCCAAAAATGTTTTTTTGCTTTTTACCTAAAATAGAAATAAGGCGTATAACTGTTATTGGAGAAAATTGCGCCCATTCCACATAACCTGTAATAACATCATTTTTGACTGTTTCATCCAGTTCTTCAAATCCATTCACGAAAGTGTTGAGAATATTTTGATCAGATTGTAATAATATCAATACATCTTCCCAGTACTTAGCGCCGGCAAAAAAGTGCATTTTATCAATAAATTCTTTTGCCAAAACACGTTTAGAACGCCCTCCTGCGACTTGGTATTTTGGGGACTTTAATATTTTCACAAATATGGATATAGAGCTTAGATGTTTTGTAACGTCTTCCAATAGAAAATCGCAGAGTTTTCTAACCTCTTTGACATACCTGTAATAATCTATAATTAATTGATCCCATGCTTCTACTGTACCAATAGGCATATAGCCCATTTTTTGAGCAATAAACGCTAATTGACTTGGATCAATTTCATCCATTCTATGTGTCTCTTCCTGCACAACATACATTTGAAGTAAAAATTTAAACATTTCAAGAAAGGAAACTGCTTTAAAGAGAAGCTCATATTCAGGCTTAAGGTGAGGCTCTTTCTCAATTAATATATTAATGATATCCCAGGCGTTTACTTCTTGTACGTTATATATTGTTTTCTTTGCGCATATAATAGATTTCAAAATACGAAGTGAATCATATTTTGGAGAGATAGCGTCGTTTTTAAGCGGACTAATTAATAATGAGCGCATTTCGCCCAGGATGCCCCGTAAAAATCCTTCATGAAAACGGACATTTTTTTTAGGATTATAAAAATATCTTGAAATAATAGTTTCCTGAAATTTATCAAATAACGCTTGACTGCCGAGAATGATCTTTGCATTTAATAGTTCGGAAATAATAACAACATCCTGAATTTGTTTTGAAAGAAGGCTGTCGTATTCGGAAATAGTTGTAGTATATAAATCTTTGCCAACATTTTCTGATAAATATAGATGGAGCTTTGTGGCATATACAAGCATGTGTTGCGTGATTTTTTGAAACGCCATATTTAATTCTTCAACGTCACAATCATCAGCGGTAATAATACCGACGTCAATATCGTCCTGATCCGCTCGCGTTCCTACGCTGCTGATAAAGAATTCCGGTCTATTTTCTTTGGGAATATAAATATTTAGTAAATTTTCTATATAGGCGCGGGAAAGTTCCCTGAAATCATTTCCAATCTGCATCATAAAATGGTAATATGCTTCTGTAGGGGAAATGCCTGAAGTAATTTCAAGCTCAAGTATATCTGAATTTCGAAAATTCAGATATATAAATTGAAGAGAATAATAACAACTTAAATGTTGAATCTTAACGTTATCGTCTTCAGATAAATTAATGATAATCTTCATTTCTTCAGCAGGACAAAGACTTGAGCGCCAAAGATGGATTTGCATTAATTTTCCTGAAGATTCTAAAGCTTGAATCAGGGAATCTTTATAGCGCTTAATTGTAAACAAATATTTTTGATAATGATTCCCTAGAGTCAATGCGCGTTTACTTAACTTATCAAATGAATCCATAGATGTTTAAACACTGGTTTTTATGAATCGCTAAATTTTTCTTATAGTACAACAAAAGGCAGCATTATTACAACCAACACTACCTTTTTTGATAATCCAAATAATACTTAAGGATAGATTCTATTTTCTTTTAAAAAGATGCAATACCTTCAAGCAGGCAGTAAATACTTCAACTTTTATCTATTATATTTCTTTGTGTTTTAGCGTCTTCTGCCATCTCGCAGGAATCCCTTTCCCAAGGGACTCCTGCGGAGCGGGGACGGGCGTCACTGTGTGAGTGGCTATCCTTATTAAGAAGATCAAGTTTACAATAAATCCCGTCCCTGCTTAAAAGCTTTAATATTTATTTCTTCCGTACCTTTGGGCACTCTGGCTCGAATAGCGTTTATAATCGCCTCTTCCGAAATGATACCGGAAAGTTTTTCAATAACGCCTAACGCTATTATATTTGCCACCAGTTTTTTACCGATTTTTTCTTCCGCTATTTCGGTAATCGGGAAGCTGTAAAGTTTAAAGTCGCCTTTTGGATTATTTTTCACAAAACCGGAATCAACAATAATTACTCCATCCGGTTTTATATCATTGGCATATTTATCTACCGCTTCCTGGGTCATGGCAAGGAGTAAATCAATATTAGTAGCTTTAGGATAGTCGATATCTCCGTCGCTTATAATTACTTCGGAGCGGCTGGCTCCGCCTCTGGCTTCGGGACCATAAGACTGGCTTTGTGTAGCATTTTTATCATCATAAATAGCCGCCGCTTCAGCAAGAATTTTACCTACTAAGATTAAACCTTGCCCGCCTGCGCCGCTTAAACGAATTTCATAATGAAAACTCATAAATTTTTCCTTATTTATCTTCTTTGAGCCTGTGATATTATTTTTTCATAAGTATTTACATACTCAGGTAATTCCCTGTCAATAATAGTTCCGATAATAATTTTGTTCTTCAACTCTTCCGGGGACATTGTTTTTGCCCGTTCTACCCTAACAGCCAATTGTTTCTGATTAAGTATCATTTCATTACCTGTGCCTTTTTTGTTAATTTTTCCATAAGCGGTAGGACAGGGAGACATTACTTCAACTAAAGAAAATCCTTTTTTTGATAAAGCTTTTTCAATCAATTTTCCCAGTAGATTTGCGTGATATACAGTACACCGCGCCACAAAAGAAGCGCCCGCTGCAATAGTTAATCCTGAAATATCGAAATTGTTTTCCATTGCGCCGTAAGGAGCGGTTGTTGCAAAATCTCCCATAGGCGTTTCCGGTGAAACCTGTCCTCCGGTCATTCCATATATATGGTTATTGTATATTAATACAGTCAGATCAATATTTCTTCTAGCGGCATGGATCAAGTGATTTCCGCCGATAGCGGTTGCATCTCCGTCCCCTGAGACAACTATAACATTCATTTCCGGACGAGCCATTTTTAAACCTGTGGCAAATGGAATTGCCCTGCCGTGCGTGGTATGAAGGGTATTGAAATCAACATATCCCGGCGTGCGGCTGGAACATCCGATTCCCGAAACCATAGCAATATTATCTTTTTCCCATCCTATATTGTGTACCGCCCTTAATATTGCTTTCAAGGCAATTCCGTCCCCGCAGCCTGCGCACCAAATATGCGGGAATTTATCCAAACGTAAATATTGTAAATAGTCCATAATCTATATGCACTCCTTAATTTTTAATAGAACTTCTTCGGGATGAATCGGATCGCCGTTTATTTTATTAACCGGCACAACCTCAGCCGCTCCTTTTACGGCATGTTCCACCTCATGAGCAATTTGACCTAAGTTCAACTCCGGAACGATTATATGTGAAACCTGCCGTCCAAATTCATAAATACGTTCTGTAGGAAAAGGCCAAAGCGTCTGGATACGAATCATTCCCACAGGTATCCCCTGTTCTCTTGCTTTACGCATAGCGTTTTTAGAAGAGCGCGCGCTTGAACCGTACGTCACGATACCAATTTTAGCGTCTTCGGTAAAGGTATCTTCATACTGGATTATTTCATCTGAGTATTTATCCAGTTTACTGTTAAGTCTATTAAGCATTACTTCAATTTGATCAGTTTTATTTGTAGGGAAGCCGGTTTCATCATGAACTAAACCGGTAACATGATAGCGGTATCCTTCACCGAAATTCGCCATCGGAGGGATCAAAGTTTCATCCGCTATATAGGGTAGATATTCCTGCGCAGAGCAGGTTGGTTTTTTTCGATTAATGATTGTTAATTCATCAATATTTGGGAGCGTTACTTTTTCATATACATGACCAATAATCTCATCCATAAGAAGGATTACCGGAACCCTGTATTTTTCCGACATATTAAATGCTTGTATAGTCATATCATACGTTTCTCTGACAGTCGCAGGCGTTAAAACGATAATAGGATGATCTCCGTGAGTACCCCACCTTGCCTGCATTACATCGCTTTGAGAGGGAAGCGTTGGCAGGCCTGTACTCGGACCTCCGCGCATAACATTAACAATTACCACCGGCACTTCAGTAATACTGGCATAGCCAATATTTTCCTGCTTTAGAGAAAAACCCGGACCGCTTGTTGCCGTCAAAGATTTAACGCCTCCTAAAGAAGCCCCGATAACAGCTCCCATAGCGGATATTTCATCTTCCATTTGAATAAATTTTCCGCCAATCTCAGGGAGTCTTTTACTCAAAGTTTCCCCTATTTCAGAAGAAGGGGTAATCGGATAGCCGGCAAAAAACCGGCAGCCCGCGTCGATAGCGCCTTCAGCTACGGCGACATTTCCCTGCATCATATAAGTTCTTGGTTTCACAATAATTCTCTCCTCACACCGAAACTGATTTTTTCTTTTTTTCAGGCGCATGAACTATAATTGCAAAATCAGGACATAATTGTTCGCATAACATGCAGCCTGTACACTTATCTATATCTTTTACTTTAGCAACAAAATTCCGCATTTCAAAAACATCTCGGGGACATACATCAACACATATCTCACACCCTTTGCACCATTTTTCGTTAATCTCGATAGATGCTTTTTCACTCATAGAATTCTATCTCCTTTTTAAATTAATTATTATACTAAGTTAACACATTGGTTTTTTTTATGCAAAGAATAGTTTTAAATTTTAAATGGATATTTTTTAATCTAAACGGTAAAATTTAAGATTATTAATTATAGGCTGCTTATACATAAACAAAAGTGGTTTGCCCCGATTCACGGGATTAAAAAATTAACAAAAAAACACATAGATCAGGCGTCGGTATATAGGGGCGAAGCATTTCCGCAATATTTCCCCCTTGTATCAGAGTTAAGCGTAGCGGTCTCTGATATATGATGACGTTGAAAGGACTTAATTGACAGGTTTTTTTTAAGAGGGAAACTTACTTCTGCAAGTGAAATTTCATATAGGTTTTATCTATATTTGTATATAAACGTATGGGAGTAAATATTTTAAACAATACCTCAACTCCAATATTTATAAGCTGCGATCCATGACGCACAGCCTGTTTATCCACTTCTCCGTCCTTTTCTATACGGGCAAGGGCAAAGCCAGGCTTATTATACGTTTGTAGATTTTTTATATCATCATGAATTTGCGGCGGATGAGTAGAGGCAAATATAACAAAGTCGCTTTTAATCATTTGAATTGAATAATCGGAGACAGCGGAACTTATTGTGTCTACTGTATAATAGCAGTAATTTTTTAAAGTTGCGCTCAATTTTTCCACTTGTTGAGGCTCATTATTATTATCGATTAACAATATATTTAATTTCGTTACAGTGTTATTATATGAATCAATCAGAGAAGACCTTACATCTTTTATATACTTGCGAATCTCATCTCGATGTTCACTGCAAAACTGGGAAAGGCTGACGGTTGCTTTTTCAAGATGTTTTAAAATTTCAGCGGAAGGTAAAGAATTTAATTCGGAAATCGATTTGGATATAGCTGTTAATTTTTCACTCTTAAGCTTTTGCCCTGCTTCTTTCATAGCCTTAGAAAGATAAACGACATTGCTGTTAAACAATTCTTTAACTTTTTTAGGAATGGATGAATCCACAAATTTTCCAAAATAATAAATTGGAGGTAACGCTCGAATAAAGACCATGGGAATATCTTTTAGTAATCTTGGCTTACGAATGTCATCATACATAACAAATTCCCCTTAAGTTAGAAGATCATTTATTGTATAGTTCTGTTAATAACATAGACATTCCATTAATTCAACATTCCAATTCTTTACAATATTTTAGTTGTATAATATCATACATTAATATTATGTCACATAAAATCTATCCTGAACAAAATCATCCATTACTCTCCACATATCCTCGATATCCAGTGTCATAATTATCAGATCACGGCGGTTATCATTTATATCTGTAACATGGTTTTTCAGGGCAGCTTCTTGTTTAAATCCTATGCGTTTAAAAGCAGCCAGCGCCGCTTTCTGAGTTTCCATAATTTCAGCCTGCACTTTAAGCAGATCTGTTGTAACAGCGTATAAAAATAATTCCCGAGTTAAAATAGAACCTAATCCCAAGCGCTGATAATCTTCAGCGACAACGACGCGTATTTCACCCAACTTTCTTTTCCAGCCAAATTCAAAACGGAAAATTGTTCCTTCAGCAATAATCTTATTATTGTCTAAAGCAATCACCGGATACATTCTCTCATGATCAATATTACCATAACGTCTTAAAATGTTTTGCTTTTTCATTACATCGATTCTTAAATACATACGCTGCTTAAGCGGCAGCGCCTGAAAGAAATTAACCAGCATATCCATATCTTCTTCTTTAAAATGCCGGATAATAACTTCTTTGCCATTTTTCAACTT
>JAUXGF010000022.1 GCA_030622395.1 Calditrichaceae bacterium | reverse complement strand
TACTTTTCACACTATCGGATAATTTTTGAGGAAGATTAATAAAATTTATTTGACGATAAAAGGTTCACTAAAAGAATAAGAGTTGGTCAGTTCTTCATCGGTAATATATTGGTAATAAATCTGAATTTGATTTTCTTTAATAAATTGTTCTATTAAAGCTTCTATAATATGGGTCAATTTAATTTTCTTCCTTTTTATCTGTGAGAGACTAATTGATTTTTTTTGCAGAACTCCAAGATATTTTTCTTTATTTGATTCAGTTTCGTTTAAAAATGATACAATTTGTTCATGCTCTGAACCGAGCATTAGCGAACCATGCTGTAAGACAGCGTTAGGGAATAACTTTTGCGCGCTTCCTACTATCTTTTTACCTTTATACTGAATTTCAGAAAATGCCGAGCGGTTAAAGCAGGCAAATGTATTTCCTCCATTATTTAGATAGGGTTCACTTCGCACATTGTTAGATAAGGTCACCGGATAACCCAACACATTCAGAGTATTTGCCAGTAAGTAGTGAAAATATTGATATACTTGACGATGATTTGATTTTTTGAGGGGAACTATAAAACTGTAGGTCAATTCATTGGCATGGAAAATAGCGCTTCCACCTGTAGGTCTGCGAACAAGGTCATAACCGCTGCCTTTTAGAAAATCAATATCAACGTCGCTTTTATCTTGATGATAACCTAATGACAAACAATACGGCTGCCACCCATAAAAACGAAGGATTGGATTCTGTTCAGGTTTAATCGTTGAGGCAAAAGAATAGTCAAGAGCCATATTTTCAACGCCTGACCGATATTGGAAGGGAATGACCCTTAATTTTTTAAAGGGAAAAAGCGGTTTACTATCAGCGTAAGATTCCACGTTCGCTGCCATTAAGGAATTTTAACAAGTTTTCGATTTCCGGTATTTTCTTAAAAGTATCTTCTATTTTTTTGATCGCATCATTCAGCGTTAAATTCTCTCTATAAATAATTTTGTAAGCGCTTTTAAGCTGCGATAATACGTTATCCTTAAAGCCCTTGCGTTTCAAGCCAATAGTATTAAGCCCTCCATAAGAAAGCGGCTCGCCCATAGCAAGTATATAAGGAGGCACGTCTTTTGAAACGCGCAGACCGCCGCCCACAAAACAATGATTTCCAATGTGTACAAATTGATGGATCGCTGTGAGTCCGCCTACGCCTACTGAGTCTTCAATAATAACATGACCGGCCATATTTACGGAATTCGCTATGATTACATTATTACCGATTTGGCAATCGTGCGCTATATGCGAATAAGCCATTAAAAAACAATTATTGCCGACGCGTGTGTAGTAGCTATAATTGGTTGCCCTGTTCAAAGTGGCGTATTCGCGGATTGTTGTATTATCGCCGACGACTAAAAATGTTTTTTCATCGCCAAATTTAAGATCCTGGGGTTCAGTGCTTAAAACGGCGCCCTGGTATATTTTACAATTTTTACCGATTTCAGCGCCATCGGCAACTAAAACATGAGAACTAATCTGCGTTCCATCGCCAATTTTAACGCCGCGTTCTATAATAGTATAAGGACCTATTTTAACGTTATCGCCTAATTCGGCATTTTTATTTACTATTGCCGTTGGGTGAATATCAGTCATTTCATTTGTTCCTTATTGATCAGCAACGGCTGCCATCATTTCGGCTTCACATACTAACTCGCCTCTAACATAAGCTTTGCCGGCCATTTTAAATGTGGTGCGTCTACTTTTTAACATATCTAATTCCATAACTAATTGATCGCCTGGCTGAACAAGCTTTCGAAAGCGAACCTTATCAATCCCCATAAAATAAACCAGCATATTTTCGACGCCTTCCCTTTCATTTAAGAGCAGTATGCCTCCTACCTGAGCCATTGCTTCAACAATCAGCACGCCCGGCATAACCGGTTTTTGCGGAAAATGACCCTGAAAAAACGGTTCATTATTAGTCACATTTTTTATGCCAACGGCTCGTTTTTCGGGTTCAAATTCAATAATAGAATCGACTAATAAAAAAGGATAACGATGCGGTAAAATCTTTTTAATAGCCTCTATGTCAAAAACAATGCCTTTTTTAGTAACGTCCTGATATTTCCGGGTAAGTTGTTTCTTTTTATAATAATTTCGCAAAAGGCGGGCAAATTCAATATTATTTTGATGCCCGGGACGGGCGGCTAAAATTTGCGCTTTAATGTTTACGCCTGTTAAAGCCAGGTCGCCCAGTAAATCTAATAATTTATGACGGCAGGGTTCATTCTTAAAACGTAATTCTTTATTGTTTAAAATCCCGCTTGTGCCTAATTCTACATTTTGATCAATGTTGAACATTTTTTTTAGGCGTTGAATATCTTTATCTTTAAGCTGCCGGTCGACTATTACAATGGCAGCTTCTAAATCGCCGCCTTTTATTAATCCTTGTTCTGCTAACATTTCCACTTCATGCAAAAAACAAAAGGTGCGCGAAGGAGCAAATTCGGAGATAAATTCACGTTCGAGTGAAAACAATCCTGTATGCTGGCTGCCTAAAGCGGGATTTTTATAATCAATCATAACCGTAACCCGATAATCATCCGTAGGGAGCGCCACAATTTCTACCCCGTGATGTTCATCTAAATATGTGATAGTTTCTTCGATAATCACATATTCTTTTGGGGCGTCCTGCTCTTCTATGCCTGCTTCTAATAATTTGTTTACAAAAGGCATGGCAGAACCGTCACCGATAGGCGGCTCATTGGAATTAAGTTCAATGCAGACATTATCAATTTCGAGTCCTACTAAAGCCGCTAAAACATGTTCTACAGTATGAACTTCAACATCGTCTACTTTAAGAGTTGTGCCCCGTAAACTATCTATTGTCTGATCTTGAACTACATAATCTACTATCGCCGGAATTTCCGGTGAATTATCAATATCAACACGAACAAACCGCCGCCCATAATTTTCGGGCGCGGGCTTAAAAGTAATTTTTGTATTACTTCCCGTATGAAGTCCCCGTCCTTCAAATGATACTTCTTTTTTAATTGTCCTTTGCTTTTTGTCAATTCCCACCCTAAGTGTTCTCCTCGTTTAACTTTTCCTTTAATGCAATAATTTCATTTTCCAATTGATGCATTTTTTTAACCATTTCGGGAAGATGCCGCAGGCTTACTTCAATCCGCTTTTGCTGCATGATAGGCAAAGCAGGCGAACCAAATAATACCGCTTTTCCGGCTACATCTTTAGAAACGCCGCTTTGCGCGGCAATCATTACATGATCGTCTATTTTAATATGCCCTACAATTCCCACTTGTCCGCCGATAGTTACGTGATTGCCAATTTCCGTGCTCCCTGATATCCCGGTTTGAGCGGCGACTACAGTATCCTCCCCTATAACAACGTTATGAGCAATTTGAACTAAATTATCCAGCTTAGTCCCTTCATTAATAATTGTCGCCCCTAATGTTGCGCGGTCAATTGTCGTATTTGCACCTATTTCAACATCATCATTAATAATAACATTACCTAATTGAGGAATCTTTTCATATTTATCCCCTTCAGGAGCAAATCCAAATCCATCGCTGCCAATAACGCAGCCATTCTGCAAAATCACGCGGTTGCCGATTATACAATTCTCCCGGACAGAAACATTAGCATATAAAATACAATCATTACCAATCTTTACATTCTTAAGAATTATAACGCCCGGAAAAACAACGCTGTTTTTGCCGATTTTCACTTTGGGACCTATATAAGCCAGTGGAGCGATTTTAGCGGTTTTATCTATTTTAGCGGATTTATCAATATATGCTTTATCTGAAACTCCTTCAAAATAATCATAACTTGAAGTCATGTATAATTTGAGCAGCATAACAAAACCCGCATAAGCGTTATTTACAATAATGTGGGGTATTTTAAGCTCACTGATAGGCGAATCAACAATAACAGCGCTGGCTTTTGTAGCGCTTAGATATTGACGGTATTTGGGATTTGATAAAAAGGTGATTTCACCTTTTTTAGCCGATTCAATTTTTGCCGGAGCTTTTATTTCTAAATCTTCCGGTCCGTGCAATTCTCCGCCTAAATAATCTGCAATTTTTTTTAATCTCATAAAAAAACCTAACTAAAGATATTAGTATTTTTTGCCACAAAGACACAAAGAAAAAACAATTAACAAAACTTTGAGTCTTTTCATGATGCGACCGCTTGCGTGGGCATAACTGCGTGAAAGCGGCATAAAATTTATCCCGCAAAGCAGGCTGTTGGAGTTTATATTTTTAACCACATGGCTAATTAGTGTCTGAACGAAAGCTAACCAAAACTGTCATTTCGAAGCGGAGCGTCCCGAGAATCGGGATTTAGCGTTATAAATATTGAAGTTAAAGATTTCTCACCCGATAAATCGGGATTCGAAATGACAAAAAAGCGCTTTTTCGTTCAGGCACTAATTAATACTGCAACACCCGCAAAGGATGTTTTTAAATTACAAAATCTATTTTTTACCTTTAGTCGCTGCGGATCCTTTGTTCAACTCCTCTAAAATCTGATCTGTAATATCATATTTTGGCATTGCATGAAGCAGGGCTCCGGATGAAGCGTCAAATATAAAATCATAACCCTCATCTTCACCAATCTTAGCAATCAATTTATTAATTTTATCTATAATTGGTTTAGTAAACTCGAGATTTTTTCTGTAAAACTCACCTTCAGGACCAAGTTTATCATATTTATATTTTTCAATTGCTAATGCTTTGTCCTGCGCCTGACGCATTTTTTCCTGCTTCTTCTCGGGGCTTAACAACAGGCTTTGAGATTCAATTTCTCCAATCATATCATTATATTCTTTAACCATTTGCTGATATTCCGCTTCATAACCATTACGAATTCCCCCTAACCTGTTCTGGACATCAATGTATTCCTGATATTCCGCTAAAACTCTTTGAGATTGCACAAAAGCAAATTTTTGGGCAATTGCCGGCACCGCAAACATAATAACAAACGAAAACACTAAAATTGACTTTAAAACTTTCACAATTTCCTCCTAATAAAAGAATATGTTTAAGAACTCTGCTTTATTAATAACTATTTTCTTATAATTTAATCAATCATATAATATATAAAATAAATTAAAATCTTCCAAACTGAAAGTGCACTTTCCACTGCCCTTTTCGCTGACCATATTCATTGAAATAATCAAACCCATAGCCAAAATCGATTCCTATAATTCCAATCATCGGCATAAATAACCTCACACCGGCGCCTAAAGAGCGGCGTAGATCAAAAGGATTGGTCTGGCTTGCTTCTTCCCAGGCATTTCCACCTTCTGCAAAAAGCAATCCGAAAATTGTAGGATTGGGCGCAATAGGAAATCGTAATTCTAAAGTGCTTTTAACCATTGATTTACCGCCAAGCGGTCTGCCGGACGACGTTAAAGGACCGATTTGCCCATCGTCATATCCGCGCATTCCTTCGGAAAAACCAAGCCCGCTGCCACCGATATAAAAATATTCGCCGAACAGAATAACGGAGTTTTTCTTCAACTCTTTTATTACGCCGTATTTATGATGACTATATAATACCAGTCCATACGGTAAAGGAACAAACCATTCTGTAGAAAATATACCCTTAAAAAAATGCTGGTCGCCCTGAAGCGGGCCTCCGGAAAGTTCAGCGCTAAATGTATTAACTGAACCCCTGGTGGAAAATTCCGGATTATTCCTACTATCTCTTGATATAATTTGAGTAAGACTAATTTGCTTAGTGCCGCTTTGACTTCCGTACAATGAATATCTTTCTTGTAAATCTGCATCACGTATATTTGTAATTGAAGTTTCGGCAATCCTTAAAATCCAGTCGCCGCGAAAATAGTTATCGGGCCAATAAAAACGCCTGCCGATTCTAAGCGAACCGCCTCTGTCATGTCTGTACCATGGGTAAAAACCGCCGCCGCTTCGCGTATCAAATACAGAGAAACCGCCTAAGGTCGGCGTATTAAAAAGCCAGGGTTCGGTAAAACTTATGGAAATAGAACGGTATATTCTCCCGAACTGCCAGTCAAATACCAGACGCTGCCCGTCTCCGCCGGAAAAAGGATGACCTAATGAAAAGTTGTTAAATGTTAAACCAAGGCTGCCAATTATGCCGTCCCTTTGACTGTAACCGGCGGACATATTTGCCATATCCGTAGATTTTTCCTGGACGTCTAAAATTAAATTCACATTTTTATCGTCATTTTCAATCATACGCACATCAGGAGTTGCATAAGCAAAATAGTTTAATATAGTAATATCACGAATGGAACGTTCTAACTTGGCGCTGTTAAAGACGTCGCCGGGATGCAGCTTAAATTCACGGCGGATCACTTTTTCATGTGTTTTACTATTACCGGTTATGACTATCTCTTTAACGTGAACGACATGCCCTTCAATAACATTAAAATATACATTAAGCGTGTCTTCGCACACAGGCACTTCTCTGGGTTGTATCTGAGCGAATAAATAGCCTTGATTGTAATACATTTTCTGTAAACGATCGCGGATACCTTCGTCATATTTTTTCTGGTCGTAAATATCGCCTCTGCTAATATCTAAATTTGCTGTCATTTCTTCATCGGAAAAAATTACATTGCCATCGAAAGTAATCTCGCCAAAATAATATTTATTCCCTTCATAAACCCATATATCAATATAAAGGTCTGTCTTGTCTTCATTATATGAAATAGAATCCCTTACTATCTCCGCATCCCTAAATCCATTTTCTTTATAGAATTGCACTATTAATTTTTTATCTTCCTCATATTTCTTTGGATCAAAATCAGCGCTGCGCCACCATGTGTCTTCTTTAATCTCATCCATCTCATCTCTTAAATCTTCATCATCAAAATTTTCATTGTCATGAAATTGAATTTTTTCTACCTGAACCTCTTCCCCTTCTTTTATATTTATATCCAAATTAACGCGCTTTTTCCCTGCGCTAAGCGTGTCAATTTTTACTTCCGCTAACAAATAACCTTCCTCATGATATTTGTTTAACAGATTTTTTTTCATCCGAGAAATCTTGTATGGCGTAATAACCATTCCACGGTAGGTATTAATTTCATCTTCCACGTCCTCTTTTGATAGTTCGTCATACCCGCTAATTTTGACGTCGCTTAATCGAGGAAACTCTTTTACTTTTATCAGCAGATCTAAACCCTGTATTGTTTGATCATTGACATAAATTTGAATGTCTGAAAAAATATGCAATGACCATAAATTTTTAACAGCCTGTTGTAAATCTTCACCGGTAATTTCTATTCCGGCAGACAGACCCGAATTCAATCGAATTGAGCCGGCATCCGCTGTTTCATTTCCTTCTATAGTTATTGAGTTAAGTTTTATTTTTTGCGCCTGCGCATTTAACTCGAAAAAACCAATCAATAAGATGAACAAAATCCAGACAAATTTCCGCACCTTTTCCTCCAAGCTTAAAATGTGAATGAGTGTCTTAATCTAATTTTAAAATCTTCTAAATACTGTTTCTGATTATGAAATTTATAAATGCCCATTAACTCACGGTCATACTCGAATTCCAATAAAATATTCCGTAAAAAGCGATATTCAATACCGAATGAATGATTAAAGTCAAATTCGGTTTGAGATTGATTGTAAACAGATACCAATTGTCCCGTATAAGTTAAATATAAATTCTGGGAAAGATATTTCCCAACTGTTACTTCCGAACTTTGCATTAAAAACAGGTATGGTGTATTTGTGCTAAAAGGATCAATATTTAAGCCGTTGTTAACATACTTGTCTTGTATGCTTAGACTACTATAGAATATATTTTTTGCAATATTTGAATTAATGCGGAACAAATCTAATCCTAAACCTCTTTCCACTGCCCGTTCAATTGGTCTTAGCAGCGGTCGAATCAGATATTTTTCCGTCATTGCGCCGCCAACGCTTGTGGCTTTTTCTTTTATATTAGTTACGGAAAATCCAAGGTAGGCTAAAACCTGCTCTTGTGTTTCTCCTATTTGCGGGTCGGCTGACACTAATTTAAACTTGAAATTTTCCCAACTGCCCTGCTGTCTTTCGAGACCGGTTTCCTCATCAATTATATATAACTGCAAATAAATAGTTTTGGGAACAGCCCCAACGCTGTCGCGAATAGTCGTCCATGCCTGACCGGAAACACGCGGTAGTATATCATATTCATTAAATTCTATAGCAAAACGGTCAACTTTGAAATTTTGATCAAGATATTCCAATCTTCCGCGGCTGGCGGTTAATTCCCCCACAGGTCTAAATGTTTTCTCGTTGATTATACCTTTAAAATTCAACCCCTGACTGGATTCATCAACATATATCTCTGTATTAACTTTATCAATGTAGGCGGGAATTTCTCTTACATACATTACATCTTCACCAGATTTTAAAAGTACATCCCATTCCATATTTTTTAAAAACCGCACTGCTTTTGACGGCTTGGCATTCGGCTTTTTATTAGTGATAAAAGGATAGGTCAATGTTGCATTATACAAAGTTACAACGCCTCTGGCAACAGGATGTTTAACCGGTCCGGCAAAGTAAAAATATTCTTCATCTTTACCGGATAGGTGTAAATTCCCCGATTCTTCTTTTGCCATTAATCCCGGAATATTCAATTCGGCTCCTTCGCCTGATGTCTCTAATTTTAGAATTCCGAAATCGAGATCAATTCCTTTAAAGTACCAATGTTTTAATCTATCCCCTTTCGTTGTTATCACATCTCTAATAGTATTGAGAGTTAATGTCTCATCCTTAACGCTGCACTTAAGATTAATAATATTAACTTCGTTGCTTCCTTTCTTAAGTTCTATTTTCCCATGAATATTTTCGATATGCGAAGCAACGTTTTTAAGCCACAATTCACCTCGTTCAATTTCGATATTCCCGCTTTCGATTGACACATCATCATAAGCGCCTCCTAATTTAACAGTAATATCCGCAAGTGACGCGCCGTCAAGAAAAAAAGATTGCCAATACGGCAAAAGGCTTAAAATATCACCGTTAAATTTAACAACCATATCAATTTGATCTGATGAATTAAAAGGTAATATGCCCACGCTGCTTAAATTGAAGCGTCCTCTTTTCACAAATGATAAATTTTCTAAAGAGATTATATGATCTTTAAAATTATATATTTTCCCATCGTGAGATACGCTGTCTCTTATTGAAAATTGAAAATCGTCAAATGCAATATCATCCAAAACGCCGTTTTTTATATCGACTAAAGCATTAATGCGGGGCGAATCAATGCTGCCGCTTAATTTCATTAAATATGACCCGATCCCGGTTAGAAATTTATTTTTATTTGACGTTGTAGTTAACATCCGCTCAACATCAATTTCCTCGCCCGTAAAAAATCCGGTGATATTATTATCTACAAATGAAAAACCTAATTCTCCTTCAAGTATTGGAGTATTATTTAAGCTTATTGTTAAAGAATCAACATTTATTTTTGTTCGATCTGCATTAAGAATTAATTCAGCCTGATAGTATCCGACGTCGTTTAATACAAATTTATCGCCATATAAATTCGCTTTAAATACAGGATTAGAAACATCGCCGCTAATATTAACTTTCCCATTTACATTCCCTAAAAGATGGAAATCATCCGTTAATGATGAATCGACAAACGCCTGCATAATATTAAAATCGCTAAAGTTGATTATGCCGCTTAAGTGCTCCTCTTTAGTAAAATCAAGATAAAGTTCACCATCTATACCGTCGGGGAAATTAAAAGTTCCGCCTAAGAAATCATTGCTTAAATCAAACTCGTAAAAACCAAACAAGCCTTTTAGCTCAATGCCTCCCCTTACTTGTTTATAAGCAGATAACAGATTTAATATAGAGGCGTTAAGCTTAAAATCATTATTACTATTATATTTGTCAATAACCGTTATGCCGCCGCTCAGATTATTTAAGTATCCTGATAAACTTATATCCGTATAAAATCGATCAAGGGAATTATGAACAAAAGGCTCGGATGCGAAAGCGCTCACAGGAAAATTTATTAAATGAGCGTTAGTTATTAAAACTTTTCCCAGTAAATTTTTTATTTTAATAGAAGCCTGCATATCCGGAAAATTTGAATTCAATAAATTAACATTCAATTGATCGCTGCTTCCATGGATAGAGCCGTTCATAACTAAAAGAGTATCTGATTCCCCAGCGATAGAATAAAACCATTTTCCCTGTGTAACTTTATTACTTGTATTAACAGCAATGTTTAAAGCGAGCTTTTGAGTTTTATCGGAGAGCTGGTCAAAAATAATGTGTTTACCCGATTTATGTTGACCGCTTAAGCTGATCTTAAGATTGTTATCGGATGGATTGTAGCCGCCAAAACCATTTATTGCAATATCCCGATAATCAGCGGATATATGATTAATCATAAACTGCTGCGTCGTCCAGGTTAATTTGGCTAAAAGATTTTTTAGATATCCTTTCTCTTTAATGTGAAGAACTTCCGCTTGAATAATAGCTTTAATTTTAGGATCATTTTCAGTTAATTCAAATTCGGTTATTAAATTAATCTTAGAACTATTAAATAAATTGGTTGATAAATAGCGTTCCAAATGTTGCGCCGGCAAACCTTTTGAGATGAGCTGCCCAAAAATTTCAGGTTTGAACACATTATTGATTTCCGCATTTAACAGAAACGGCGTATCAAAATAATTTCCACCGACATTTGATAACAATAAATGATTGTCGTTAATATTAATTTCTAATCCAACATTATTCAGTTTATTATTATCAATTGATAAATCAAGATTTTTAACTGATACTTTGCCATTTATATTTGTGCTGTCAATTTTGAAGCCATTATTCTCAAAAATAATTTCTCCGGTCAGCGTTCCTTTATCCACTCTGACCTCTTTTGTAAAATAAGGCAGCGCAGAATTATTAACTTCATATTTAACAAGTTTCACTATTGCCTTAAAATGTTTTTCAAATAGATCTATATTTGAAGTTAATTTAAAATTTTCATTAGCTGCGGAAAATATTGTACCTTCGGCGTCAAGGCGGATATCTGTAAAATCTTTTGTGTTAATCCAGCCATATAAATTTTGAGCTAATGCAACATATTCTCCGCTTTTCTTTTTCCAGATAATGCGTCCGTCGCGAATTTGAATTTCTTTAATAGACTGTAATTTACTAACTTTCTCGAACAGCAGGTTATATTGTTCGGGGTTGGAATCATCTGTTTTATTTTCCGGCGAAGTATTATTTTTAATTTTTTGAAGGATTAAACGGGGTTTTATCAACTTAATAGCGCTTAGCGCATTTTGAGGCTGAGCAGGATTTAAAAATAAATCCCAAAAATTGAACTCAAATTCTATTAAGTTTACCCTTAATTTGAATTGTTCATCTTTAGAAGCTAAAGAAAAATTTGTTAATTCTAATTTTCCTAAACCAATATTAAAATTTTGTATATCAATACTGCTCTTTTTATCATCAATAATTTTAGAGACTAAATAGCTCTTAAAGGGCTTATCCAATCCAACAATTTTTAACAGATATGGAGAAGCTGTTATTGAGATACCGAGTACAGTTATTATAAATGATATAATTAAAATAATTCTTTTCATGAACTAAAGACTATCCAAAGATATTTTTAAAATTTATCCCGAAAAGCAGGGTGTTGCTCTAGTGTTTTCCCTGTCATTTCGAGGATTTTTTAACGAAATATTTATTGTTTTTATTGACGTTATATCCCGATTATTCGGGATCGGAATTCGAAATGACATTTTGAGTATTCTGCAACAGCCTGAAAGCCGGGATCAGAGTTTGAAGAACATCTAATCTAAATATATTATTGAAATTCTTGTAACTAAAACGAAACCATAAAAAGTATGTTCCAAATTCCTGTTTTTATTAAATTTTATAAATTTACTAAATCTATGAAATAATGACAAAAGATAAGAAAGAATTGAATTGTGAAGAAGGATCAATGGAGTGGTGGAAGAAGAGACCTCAAAGGTTTTCCCAAACCTTTGAGGTCTTTGAAGAATAGAATCTTGAAGAAATGGGGTGGTGGAGTGATGGAGTACTGCTACGAGGGAGTCTCTATAGGATAAAAATTGAATTGGTGAATTAATGAATTTGTGTAAAGATTTTAGCTGTCATTGCGATGAATGCAGCAACGAAGCAATCTCACGTTTAAATAAAGAGATTGCTTGCCTGTCGCTCGCAATTATAAAAAAGCCGCCGAACTTTTTGATAAAGCATTCGAAACAAAAAAAGCAAAAAGTACGGAACTGTATTATGCTGCCGAAATTAATTTGAAACTTGATAATATTGAGAAATTTACACAATATTTATCGCAAGCTGTCGAGAACGGATATGCAAATTATGATTTTTTGATTAAGCAACAGAAATTTAAAACTCATTTCAAGGACGCCGATTGGGATTCGTTACTCACAAAAACGAAAATAAATTATTCAATTTTTGAAAAAGAGTATAAAAAATTAAAAGACTCTTTATCCGGATATTATCAACATCCAAAAAAATCGTCGGTAAAATTGATTTAAGGATTGATTCCCTGAAAGTAAAACATCAAGGCAGAAGAAATACATGCAGCGTATTTGCGGCAACTGCATTGATTGAATATCTTATTTGGGATAAACATGAGAAAATTATAGACTTA
>JAUXGF010000226.1 GCA_030622395.1 Calditrichaceae bacterium | reverse complement strand
TTGAACGCATGCAAGAGCTGTATCGAAACATGCATTTTTTAGAAAGACTTAAAAAAGAAGATCCTGATCGTTATAAACAAGCCGTTGAACTGCGTAAGCTTGAAGCAAAAAGCCATCAACTTGCCCGGCAGTACCAGGAGAGTGAATCCGAAAACGAAAAAGAGACTATCAAAAAGGAATTACGCACGGTTTTGGACAGATTATTCGATTTAAAGGAACTTGAAAAAGAAGAAGAAATCAAACGCATTCAAAATGATTTGGAACGTTTACAAAAAGGAGTTGCAGAACGCAGGGCAAATAAACAACAAATCGTTAAACTGCATTTAGAACATCTCACAGGGAAGGCGCATCTGTATAAATGGTAACAGGATATAACTTTGTGGATTAAAAATTGAATTCTGTATGCACAGATAAAGTTTAGGCATTGGCTTGTGTTGTCCGCAGCCAATGCCTTTTTTTTAGAACAAAAATCAGGCTTCTTTATAATGATGTTACCCTCAAAATTTATAATATGCTGGGACAGGAGATACGGACGCTCATAAATGAAAATAAACCCGGTTTATCGGGGCTGCTATTAAAATAAAACTTTCTCCGCATACAATTAAATCCGGCTGAATTGTTGGAAAACCCGGAGTATTGGAGTAGTGAAGAATTGGATTAATGCCTGTCCCTGCCTCCCGATTAATCGGGACGGCGCCTCAGGCGGGAATTGTTGGATTGAATAATAGATTGATTGTCTGTTTAGCCATTCAAGCCATTTAACCATCAATTCATTCTTTCCCCGAAGTAAATCCTTACCCTATACTGCAAAAATTTACGGTAGATAATAAAATATCTTTTTTTTAAATCTTTTCACGCAACGCCCCCTACAGAAAATCTTTTTTCTTACTTCCTACTTCCTACTTCCTACTTCCCAATTCCTATTTCCAAATTCCTACTTCCTGCCCTTCGGCTAAGCTCAGGGGGCTACTTCTTACTCCCCACTCCCCCATCATCGTCCGGCAATTTTTTAGATTTAACAGATTTGGTCTGCTGTTTTTTCCCGTTATTATCTTTTTTAGATTTGGAAGGATTGGCTTTTTTTGATTTTGGCGCAGTAAAGGCTATTGAATTAATACTCTCGCCGCGCATAATTTGATCAATCTGTTCGCCGTCTAAAATTTCATGCACTAAAAGCGCTTCCGCCAGAGTGTGCAGACTATCCAAATTATCTGACAACAGCTTTTCGGCTTTATTCTCAGCTTCGCTTACAATACGCCTGACTTCCTTATCAATTTCGCGGGCTATTTCTTCGCTGTAATCTCTGTGCTGGGCAATTTCACGACCAAGAAAAATTTCCTGCTCTTTTTTACCAAAAGTAATGGGACCTAATTGGGGACTCATTCCCCATTCACAAACCATTTTTCGCGCTAATTGAGTCGCTCTTTCGATATCGTTTCCGGCGCCTGTATTCAATTGATTAAAAACCAGTTTTTCCGCAACTCTGCCTCCAAGTAATTGAACCAGCGTGCTTTCCAGATATTCTAAAGAATGGGTATGCTTTTCATCAATCGGCAGATAAGAAGTTACGCCGAGAGCCCGCCCGCGCGGGATAATCGTTACTTTATGCACCGGATCAGTTCCAGGAATCAGCCTTGCAACAAGCACATGACCCGATTCATGGTATGCGGTGGTTTTTTTCTCTTCATCGCTTATAAGCATGGATTTACGTTCCATACCCATCATGATTTTATCTTTGGAATCTTCAAAGTCAGCCATAGTAACTTTAGCTCTATTCCGCCTTGCCGCTAACAAAGCCGCTTCGTTCACTAAATTCGCCAAATCGGCTCCGGACAGCCCGGGCGTCCCTTTAGCTAAAGCTTCAAGATTGACTGATTTTTCAAGAGGAACATTTTTACTGTGCACTTTTAAGATGCCCGCCCTGCCGCGCACATCCGGCCTGTCAACTACAATCTGACGATCGAAACGACCCGGACGTAATAAAGCGGAATCAAGTACATCCGGCCTGTTAGTAGCGGCGATTAGAATTACCCCCTCCTTGGTATCGAAACCATCCATTTCTACTAGTAATTGATTAAGCGTTTGTTCGCGCTCATCATGCCCGCCTCCTAATCCGGCTCCGCGGTGTCTGCCGACGGCGTCTATTTCATCTATAAAAATAATACAGGGAGCGTTTTTTCTGCCAACCTCGAACAGATCGCGGACACGACTGGCGCCGACGCCTACGAACATTTCCACGAAATCGGCGCCGCTCATGCTGAAAAACGGCACGCCCGCCTCACCGGCAATAGCTTTTGCCAGTAAAGTTTTTCCTGTTCCCGGAGGTCCAAGCAGCAAGGCGCCTTTGGGAAGTTTACCGCCAAGACGGGTAAATTTCCCCGGTTCTTTTAAAAATTCAATGATTTCCTGTAATTCCATTTTCGCCTCATCAGCGCCGGCGACGTCTTCAAAGGTAACCTTTGCTTTTTCTTCGGTGAGCATTTTCGCCTTGCTCTTTCCAAAGCTGAAAATCCCGCGCGAGCCGCCTCCGCCGCCCTGCATTTTCCTTGCAATAAAAATCCACGCCCCTAATATTAAAAGCCAGGGAAGCATTTGAATAAGCATTAACGTCCATTGATCCGAAGGCTCGACAATTCTTATCCTGATATTATGATTTTTCCATTCTTCAACTATTGTATCGTCGATGTAGGGTAAAACAGTCCTGAAGTACCGGCTTCGCTGGGTTGTTTTTGTCCCCGGTAAAAGCCCCTCCTGTTTTAATATGCCGTTGAACAGATTTTCGTGAAGAGTAACGCGTCCGCTTTCAATTTTATCTTCCTTCACTAATTGTTGATAAACTGTTAAATCGACCTCAACCTCATTTGGACGATTGTCCGGCCAGAGCTTACTGAAAAAAATTGCGGAAAGGAGAATTAAAACCCAGATAAGCCCGGTTTTAGAAGCCTTTTTCCACTGAAACTCATCATCCTTTTTTTTACGATCCCTCGGCGGCTTTTTGGGCTCATTATCCTTTTTCTTTTTATTGTCTATATTCTTATCCATTATAAATATTTCCTTCATTAAAACTAAAAAATCAATCCTCTTTTTATTCAATCCATAAGAAAAGGATCATAAAATTGACAAATAAAATCTTGACCCGTAACCGGTATCCGGTAATCGGTAATCAGTAATCGGTAATCAACATTCAATATCCAGCATTCAGTATATAGCATCCACTTCAGTTAACCTAAAAATTACTATTCAATAAAATAGATAGAGCGCAGGTTTCTTTTCAACTGTTGATCGTCCAGACCATAGCCGACAACATATTTATCTTCGATATCAAAGCCTATGTAATGAATATCAGCGTCTATTTTATTCCTTGCCGGCTTATTTAAAAGCGTGGCAAATCGTAATACCTTCGGATCAAAAGCGCTGAACATATTTTGTAAAAATTTTACCGAAAGACCGGTATCAACTATATCTTCAACTACAATTACAGAACGCTCTTTTATATCGGCGCTAAGCGGTTTTAAAATTTTAATATGCCCGGACGATTCTCTTTTGTCCCCATAGCTGGAAATACGAATAAAATCAATTTCCAGATCTATACTGATATAACGAATTAAATCCGCTAAAACTATAAACCCGCCGTTTAAAACGCCTATTAAAATCGGCTTTTGCCCTTTAAAATCATTTGCGATTTGTTTTCCTAATTCTTTAAGTCTTTTTTGGATTTGATCTTCTGAAATTAATAATTTGTAATTATCAGGCACAATTTCGTTTTGATTAAAACCGGCGCTCATTGTTTATTCCTTATCTTTTACTAATTTTAATTCATAACACTGTTTACACTTCTTTGAAATTTTATAACGATCATCAATCCGGAAACCGGCTATCCAAACAATCTCACCGTCATTTTCCACAATTGGAATTTCGTATTTCTCATGTACCGCAACTTTTTGATTGACAAAAAAGTCACTTAATTTTTGTTTGGATGACATACCCAATGGATAAAAATAATCGCCGTAATTCCAACTGCGCATTTTTAATGGAAATTTTAGACGATCGCTGCAAATATATTCACAATTGACGTCTGAGGCAAACCGGATTTGTTCACATTTAACCCGTTTTACAGTAATTATATTTTGCCTAAAGCAGACTTCCCGATCTAAAAAAAGTTCCGCCCCGCTTTCGGGAATGCGCGCTGCTGTATTTGTAAAATGTAAAGCGGCTCTATTCTTTATGACATAAAGATCGTTTTTAAAATGAAAAGAAGCTCCGGTTTTTGCAAACAGGGCAAAGGCGTCAAATTCCCGGTGGAATTTATATGAAACGCTAAAATTTAAAGGATAAAAGTTTAAAATACAATACTCAACTAAATGGCGGCGCTGGATAATGGGAAGACTTTTGTAATTTTCTATATCTATGTTTAAAAAATTTTCACCTGCTTTAATTATTTTTTCAAACAGTTGATTGTTGTATTCCTGATATACTTCGTAAATCTGATTTAATTCATCAATGCTTTTATTGAAACCATTATAAAAATCATCGCCAAAAGTATCAATTAATACCGGCGCTAATTTATGCCTTATGCAATTACGTAATTTATTTATATCCTGATTTGTATAATCATCACGATAAGAAATTTTATTTTCATTAACATACTTTTCAATTTCCTGTTTTTTAAGAAACAACAGCGGACGGATAAATTCATCTCTTTTTGAGGGAATAGCTCTTAAGCCCTTTAAAGAAGAGCCCTTTGCCAGGCGCATTAAAAATGTTTCTAATTGATCGTTTAAGTGATGAGCCGTAGCGATCTTTGCGCCCGGATAACGGTCGATAATTTTTTGGAATGCGGTATAGCGGGACTGGCGTAAGTCGTTTTCATTTGCAGAAATGTCAAATCCCGTCAGGCGTTCAACAGTCAAAGGGATTTTGTAATTCCGGCACACTTTACGAACCAGTTCTTCGTCCAAATCGGTATCCACGGGACGAATGCCGTGATTTACATGAACCGCCTTCAGATCAATCTTTAACCGCTCTTTTAAAGATTGCAGACAATGCAGCATAGCCATTGAATCCATACCGCCCGAAACAGCGGCAAATACAATATCGCCTTTTGAGATTAAATTCCGAGAAATTATAAAAGATAATACTTTTGAATTCAATGATATGCCCTGGCGTGAAGGTAACAATCAGAAGAAAAAAGTAGCGGTGCAGGGACTCGAACCCCGGACTCGAGGATTATGATTCCTCTGCTCTAGCCAACTGAGCTACACCGCCAGAAACAAAACAGGTGATCGTAAAAGATCACCTGTTTTTTATTTTAGTAGCGGGGGTAGGATTTGAACCTACGACCTTTGGGTTATGAGCCCAACGAGCTACCAAACTGCTCCACCCCGCGATCATTGTTGAATAAATAATATACTATCAATATTAATGTTTGTCAATATTAAGATATTGATTTTAGTAAAACTTCAGTGAATGGGTGAAATATTAAGACCCACCCCTAACCCCTCCCAAGAGCTGAGCTTTATACACACTTAACACCGAGGGGCACAGATGATTTTTTGGGCTAAAGCCCAGATTGGAGTGTA
>JAUXGF010000491.1 GCA_030622395.1 Calditrichaceae bacterium | reverse complement strand
TGCAAACGTGAATACCGGCAGCCTGTAAAGCTTCCATTTTTTCAGCCGCAGTTCCCTTCCCGCCGCTGATTATGGCTCCGGCATGTCCCATTCTTCTTCCCGGGGGCGCTGTTTGACCGGCAATGAAGCTAACAACCGGTTTGTCGAAATTTTCTTTAATCCAGGCGGCGGCTTCTTCTTCTGCGCTTCCGCCGATTTCACCGATTAGAACAACGGCATGCGTATCGTCATCATCTTTAAATTCTTTTAGAGCGTCGATAAAACGCGTACCGATGACCGGATCGCCGCCAATGCCGATACATGTGGATTGTCCGATATTGCGGCTGCTTAACTGCCCTACCGCTTCGTAGGTTAAAGTACCCGAGCGGCTGATAACGCCGACATGTCCTTTTTTGTGAATAAATCCGGGCATAATACCCATTTTGCCGATACCGGGCGAAATAACGCCGGGGCAGTTTGGCCCTATCAGATGTGTATTGGTATTACTGATATATTCATAAACTCTAACCATGTCCATTGCCGGAATACCTTCTGTAATGCAGACAATTAGATTTAATCCGGCTGCCGCAGCTTCCATTATAGCGTCGGCGGCAAAAGCAGGGGGAACGAAAATAACCGAAGCGTTAGCGCCTGTTTCTTTGACCGCTTCTTTTACCGTATTGAACACCGGTGTCCGGTCGTTAAACATTTGACCGCCTTTTCCCGGTGTTACTCCGGCTACTACTTTTGTGTTATATTCAATTATCTGCTTGGTATGAAACGATCCTTCCGAACCGGTGATTCCCTGGATAAGTACTTTTGTGTTTTCAGTTAAAAATATACTCATTTTATAACTCCTGATTATCAATCATATTTTAAGAGGGCTTTCTTTTTTACTTTAGTAATTCCAGTGCGGTTAATTTTTTAGTACACCGACTACTTTGCGCGCTCCATCTTCGAGCGTATCGGCAACGATAAAATCAAGACCGGATTCCTTCAGCATAACGCCCGCTTCTTTAGCATTTGTACCTTCCAGGCGGACTACAATCGGCGTTTTAATATCAATTGACTTAACGGCTTCTATAACGCCCTTTGCCACACGGTCACAACGGACAATCCCGCCGAATATGTTTATTAAAATGGCTTTAACGTTCGGGTCTGCCAAAATGATATTGAAACCATTGCGGACAGTTTCCACATTAGCTCCGCCGCCGACGTCCAAAAAGTTGGCGGGTTCGCCCCCGGCTAATTTTATAATATCCATTGTAGCCATAGCCAAGCCGGCGCCGTTAACCATACAGCCGACATTGCCGTCAAGCTTTATATAATTTAGATCATATTTGCTTGCTTCAACTTCCAGCGGGTCTTCTTCATCAAGATCGCGGAGTTCAGCCAATTCCGGATGACGGTAAAGCGCGCTGTCGTCAAAATTAATTTTAGCGTCCAGCGCTAATACATGCCCCTGTTTAGTAACTACTAAAGGATTAATTTCCGCGATAGAGCAGTCGTTTGCCATAAAGGCGTTATATAAAGAGAGCATAAACTTAACCGCGCTGGATATTTGTTTACCTTCCAATCCTAAACCAAAAGCTAAATTACGAGCTTGATAGGCTTGCAGACCCACACGAGGATCAATCCATTCTTTAAGAATCTTTTCCGGGGATTCAGCGGCTACTTTTTCAATCTCAACACCGCCTTCAGCGCTTGCCATCATTACAAACTGTGACACTGTCCGGTCTAAAACCATACCTAAATAAAGTTCACGGTCAATATCGATGCCCTGTTCAATTAATAGTTTTTTAACTTCCTTTCCTTCCGGACCGGTTTGGTGAGTCACTAAATTCATACCCAAAATATTCTGTGCATGATTACGGACTTCATCGAGACTTTTTGCCAGTTGAACGCCTCCGCCTTTTCCTCTGCCGCCGGCATGAATCTGCGCCTTAACGACAGTCACGTCTGTGCCTATTTTTTTGGCAGCCTCAACAGCTTCCTCAACAGAAAAGGCTGCATAGCCCTGCGGGATAGGCACATTATATTTTTCAAGAATGCTCTTTGCCTGATACTCGTGAATTTTCATTTGCAAAAACTCCTAAGTTTATTATCATTTAGACAGTAATAAAATAAATTAAGAATATAGTAAACAATTGATTTTATCAAATAAAGATAATATAATAATTTATTTAAAACTTGTAAATCAAAATTAGCTGTTATTTGTAATACTTCACTTACCGTCAGGAAGCTGTATCAATCTTTGTGTTAAATATCTATTGAAAATGTAAATAGTGTCTGAATGAAAAAGCGCTTTTTTGTTATTTCGAGGATCTTTTAACGATCCCGAATCGCCGGGATATTGTTATTATTGACGTTATAAGATTTCTCTCCCGATTTCTATGACCTTGTCAAGGGTTATTTTAAGCAAATTTTGGGTGTTTAGACACATAGTTATCCACATAAGGTTGACCGGTTCTGACTATGGCACACATGATCTTTAACAAT
>JAUXGF010000033.1 GCA_030622395.1 Calditrichaceae bacterium | reverse complement strand
CTTATTTTTAGATAATTTAATAAGGTTTTTGATTTTTTGTGTTTCCTTTTTCTATTAAGGTTTAACCAAATAAATAAGGTTTTTCCCGGTTCCTGTTTCAATTATCTATTATAGTTATAAACTCCAGCCATGAGATAAATCTCGTGGCAATTCAATAATTTTACTCTTAAATTGACGCCTATGCGACCAGTCGGGACTATACAACAAAATACTCTAACAAATTTCTCGAAGGCGGGCTATGTCCTTCTTTAATTACTGTCCAATATTTCCCTTACACGGCGCACTAAATCCAAAGGCGCAAATGGCTTCTGGATAAACTGCCTGCCGAGATCGGTCATACTAAGGTTGGCGATTGTACTGTCCGTATAGCCCGACATATATAAAACCTTCATTTCAGAATGCAGGGGCGACAAACGCTCCACCAAAGTGCGCCCGCTCATTCTTGGCATTACTATATCTGTCAGGATTAGATGAATGGTTTCTTTATGTTGCTCGCATATTAATAAGGCGTCGCCGCTTTGTGAGGCGTCCAAAATCTTATAGCCGTATAAACGCAGAGTTTCACAAATTAATTGACGCACATCATTCTGATCTTCAACTACAAGAATTGTTTCTTTGCCCTTTAGGTCGGATAATTGAGTCTCCGGTTTATCATAAGTAGTAACAGCTTCGTCAATACATGGAAACTCTATTTTAAATGTTGTGCCTTGATCCGGCTCCGATATGATGTTAATAAAACCGGTGCTTTGCCTTACAATCCCATATACCATAGAAAGCCCCAAGCCTGTTCCTTTACCGGCTTCCTTTGTTGAAAAGAAGGGTTCAAAAATGTGGCTCTGTGTTTCCTGATCCATCCCGATACCGGTATCGGTTACAAGCAGCGTTACATAAGAACCGGGCAGAACTTCTTCTCGTGATTTTACATCATCCTCATTAATAACCAAATTTTTTGTCTCAAGAATTAAACCTCCCCCGTCCGGCATGGCGTCGCCCGCATTGATTACCAAATTCATGATAACCTGTTCAATTTGTCCCGGATCTGCTTTAATGTTCCAAAGCTTTGGATCTAAAATTGACGTCAGCTCAATATTCTCGCCGATAAGCCGTGCGAGCATTTTTTCCATATTGCGGATTAATTCATTCAAATTTATCGTTCTTGGCTGCAGCACCTGTCTGCGGCTGAAAGCAAGCAATTGACGAGTTAAAGCTTCGGCGCGGTTGCTTGATTCATTAATCTGCTTAATATTCTGGTAAATAGGATCGTTCTCATTCAGCCGGTTTAATGAAAGTTCGCTGTAACCGCGGATAACAGTTAGTATATTATTAAAATCGTGAGCTACTCCGCCTGCCAGCCTGCCGACAGCCTCCATTTTTTGCGCTTGACGGAACTGTTCTTCAAGCCGTTTATGTTCTGTAATATCAATAAAAGAAGCCATTTGGCTGATAGGATGACCGTCCCGATCTGTAATCAAACTGGCGGAAACCTGCACATCGAATAAAGAATCATCCGTTTTTTGGGCGGTAAGTTCTCCAATCCATCCCCCGTTATTATTTATTTCCTTAATTATTTCTAAAACATTGCTTTCGTTTTGCCAAAATCCGGAGATAGATTTTCCAATAACATCTTGTTGATCCCGGCAGCCCCACATCTTAAGAAAAGCGTTATTTACATAAGTAAGTTTTCCGTGCAAATCGGTTATGATAATTGCATTTATGGATGAAGCAATGGCTGTATCTTTTATTCTTAATTCCTTTTCGGCTTTTTTTCTCTCGGAAATATCACGGATAATTCCGGTAGTATGCCAGCAATTGCCGCGCTTCATTAATGATATGGAAAGACCGACGGGGAATTCAGTTCCATCTTTACGTAATGCGGTCAATTCAATTGTTTTGCCAATAATTTTGCCGCTGCCTTTTTTGCTAAAAGCGGTCATACCCTTTATAATTTTATCATAATACCTTGAAGGGGCGATTAAAGAATGAAGATCGTTCCCAACCGCCTCGCTTTCCGAGTAACCAAACATACGGATAGCGCTATCATTCCAGATTGTTATTTTGCCCTTTTCATCCATACCTACAATAGCGTCGTTTGCCGTTTGGGTAAGAGTCCGGAATTGTTCCTCACTTTCTCTCAGCGCTTTTTCAGCCTGAATACGCTCCTGGATTTCTTTTGTTAATTGGGACGTTCTGTTCTGCACCAATTCTTCAAGATTATTGCGGTATTGCTTCAGCTCATTCTCTACCTGCTTGCGTTTAATAACGTTTTCTATAGTAAGCGCTAATGTTTTCAAATAACTGTCTTCAGGGTCTTTAATCAAGTAATCATAGGCTCCGGATTTCATGGCTTTTACAGCAATTTTTTCATCGCCTAAACCGGTGATAATAATAATCGGCGTATTTTTTACAATATCAAACAGATCAAAAGCCGTTTCACTTCCAAGCATATAATCCGATATTATAGCGTCGAATTTGTTATCTTCCAATATTCGTCCGGCTTCTTCTAAAGAGCCGCATATTTTATAGTCATATTGAAAATTTTCTTTTTCGGCAAACTGCTTAATAGCCATGCGGTCAACTTTATCGTCGTCAATAAATAATACTTTTCCTTTTTTCATAACTTAAATATCTCCCGGGAATTCACTTATTGTCCAATACAAGTCAATCGTTTGAATTATTTCAACAAACTGATGGTAATCAACAGGTTTAAGCATGTACCCGGCAACTCCGAGATTAAAACTGTCAATTTTATCCTGTTCTTCTTTTGATGAAGTTAAAACCACAACCGGCAATTTTAAAGTAAATCCTTCCCGCTTCAGTTCTAATATTTCCAACTCGGCGTCGTCAGGATTATCTTCAAGGATTAGCAGACGTAAATTTTTCTTATCCATGATTTTTATTCCTTTAAAGCTTAACATTGCCGTTCATAACAAAGGATGAACGAATGTGTCCTGCACTTCGGAGTAAAAGCTCTCAGCGCTCAGTTTTCATTAAGAAATCTTGAGCTGATTGCTGATAGCTTTCATATAAATTATCAATAATCAATATTCCAAGGAGGCTGTTCATTTAACAACAACCAGTATAAACTCAATTGCTTTACTACTTCGCCAAACTTCTCAAAATCAACCGGCTTGCGGAGGTAACTGTTTACTCCGAGACAGTAACTTTCTACAACATCTTTCTCTTCTTTTGAAGAAGTTAAAATAATCACAGGAAGTTGTTTTGTTTTTGAATTGCTTTTAACCTGCCTAAGAACTTCCAGTCCATCAACTTTTGGCAGCTTGAGATCTAATAATATCAAATCTGGTCTCCGCTGGGTCTTATTATCTTCGCCGCGTTGGAATAAGACGTCCAGGGCTTCCTCTCCGTCTTTAGCCACGATAATTTTTTTTGACCACATGGTGTTTTTTAAACACCCTTAATGTTAACTCTACGTCATCCGGATTATCTTCAACTAAAAGTAATGTTACATCTTTTGGCTCCATAATTTATTCCTTGTTTTAATACAATGGCTGAATCAATCTTTTAATGTAAAATAAAATGTCGTACCTGAATCCGGCTTGGATTCTACATTTATCCATCCGTCGTGTTTGTGAATTATTCGTTGAACAATAGCCAAGCCTATGCCGCTGCCTTCATAGTCTTCAACGCGGTGCAGCCTCTGAAAGGGGGAAAATATCTTGTCGGCGTAGTTCATATCAAAACCCACTCCATTGTCTTTCACAAAAAAGACCTTTTGTTTGTTTTTAATTTTATATCCTACTTCAATTTTTGCATCCTGTTTATTTTTAGTAAATTTCAGAGCGTTTGAAAGCAGGTTAGTGAAAACGATTTGCATAAGACCGGGGTCGGCAAAAGCGGTTGGACATTTATGGGCAGTGAATTCTACTTTACCGCTTTTATATTCTTCTTTTAATGATTTAAAAACTTCTTCGGCAATAGTTTTTGGTTTAATAGTTTTTTTATCAATCGGCTTGCGTCCGATACGGGATAGATTCAGAAGGTCGTCTATCAAGTGAGCCATTCTTTGGGCGCCGGCTCTTATGCGCTGCAAATAACGCTGTCCCTGCTTGTTTAGAACTCCGGAGTTCTCTTCCACAAGTATTTTGGAAAAACCGTCAATCGCCCGCAAAGGAGCGCGCAGGTCATGAGATACCGAATAAGCAAAAGATTCTAATTCTTTATTTACAGAAGTAATTTCAGCAGTGCGCTCTTTTACCCTGATTTCTAATTCGTCATGTGCTTTTTTCAAAGCTCTTTCCGCCCGCTTGCGCTCTGTGATTTCACGTTTAAGCTGCTCGTTAGTTATTCTTAATTCGGATGTTCTATCTTCAACTAATTCTTCAAGATGGCTGCGGTATTTCTGGAGATCCTTCTCAGCCCTCTTACGGTCGGTGACGTCTTTTATAACTACACAATATTTTCTCTTATCCCCAATATCCATGTGTCTATGGCTAACAAGCAAAGACCTCCTTTTACCGTTTTTTCTCACAATGTCAGCCTCATACGATCTTCCTTTACCTCTTTGAACTTCATCCCAGCGTTTAAGCACATAGTCACATACATCCGGATGCATAAACTTAATAAAAGGTTTTCCGATAAGCTCGTCCTGGGGCCAGCCTAAGCTCTTAAAAGTTGCGTCGTTGCCAAACTCAATATTTCCGTAACTGTCGATAACGAATATACCGTCATGTGATGTTTTAATGATTGCCTCAAGATATTTTTGATCGCTTTCCCTCAGCATTTCTTCTGTCTTCTTGCGTTCACTAATGTCTTCAAGTATTCCAATAAATCCGCTTACAACTCCTTCCTGGTTAAGAAGAGGAAAAATACGATTGTGGACCCATATTTTTTTTCCGTCTTTAGTTTGGCAGATTGTTTCAGTATCAATTAAATAATATTTGTTCTTTGAAATTACTTTTCTGCGGACTTCCTCACCCTTTTTTAAATAACCGGGCTCAATAAATATTTTTGAGAGTATTTTAGCTGGATCCGCCATTATCTCTTTTTGTGAATAACCAGCAAGCTTTTCTACAACAGGACTAATATAGGTTAACCTCCCGTCCCTGTCTCTTTCATAAATAACGTTATTCAAATTCTCACTAATATGCTGGAATCGTTCTTCGCTCTTCCACAGGGCTTTGTTGCTCTCATTCTGTCTGTGTAAAAATTTTAAAGCTAAAAGACCGCCCGCCAAACAAACAAAAACAAAAGCGGCTCTTACAAAAAAATCATGCGGGGGAATATTTAAAGCCAATAAATCAAGAAAAGAAGTCCCTTTGTGAAAAACCAATAAACTAATAACGCTGTCAACAACCCAAAAGAAGCCTCCAACCAGCAGCGAAGCGCTTATAATGTAACCTGTGTTTGCTTGTGAATAATCCTCTTTTAATCTAAAAAGCTTTCTAACAAATTTTAAGTTCAATAATACATCGGTAAGAAGTAAAATTATATATCCTGTTATAAACTGTTTTACTACAACAAAATTAGAAAATTGTATCGGGATTATATTTGGCGCGCTGGAAGCCCAGTCCCAGGCGGGCGGATTAAGCGTTATAGCCCATCTGCTCAATGTATATAAATTTATTGTACTGAGTATGCGAAATGGGATTTCTATAACATATATATTAAAATACCATTTATAGGTATCCTGCTTTTTGCGCAGGTTGGCAAATATTCCGTGCCAGACGATCCATAATGTAAAAGGCGGCGCAACAAAAAATATCGCATAACCATTGCTTGCTCCCCACAGCCACCACATTGACTGACACCCGCCGGCTAAAGCGGACAGCAATCCATATTTCCAGCCCCAGACAATAGTAATGAGCATTGGAAATAACAACCCTAATAATACGCTTGCCGTATAAGGAGGGAAGAAAAAACTAATACTATAAAAGTTTACGGCAAAGCCCGTCATTCCAAAGATAATCGAGATAATAAATTTATATGCGCTAATATTTTTAAAGGGTTTTGATTGTACGAAATTATTAACAGCCAATCGAAAAATTTTCATAACTTATTCTCCGATAATTACAGGATAATTGCTGTCAGAACTGCTTGTTTAAATTTATCGTAATAGTTTAATTGAGCAAAGACTTGGAATAATAGCTAAATGGCTGAATGGTTTAATAGTTATATTCTATCACTTATGCAGACATTCCATTACCCTATTACTCCAGCATTCCAGTATTCCAATTCTTCCATCACTCCAGTACTCCATTACTTCATTCTTCCACCACTCCATTCTTCAAAACGTTTAACCGTTAAAAATTTTTAAATAATAATCCTTTATAGGTGTAGTGATTCCTACGGTTTAACAACCTTTTACTTTATTACAGAAAATATATTTGCATTTACTGTATTTTACTTACTTATTTTCATCACCGTTTTTATAATAGTCAGGATATAGCTTTTTAGAACAATCAGGACAAAGACCGTGAGTGAATTCTACTTCAGAATGATCATGAATATATTCTTCAACTTTATGCCAATATCCTTTATCATCCCTTATTTTTTTACAAGAAGCGCAAATAGGTAAAAGTCCGCTCAGAGTTTTAACTTTGACGAGTGATTCTTTAAGTTCAGTAATAAGTTTCTCCCGCTCTTTCTCCGCTGTTTTTCGCTCGCTAATATCATGAAATATCACGACAACCGAAACCACGTTTCCTTCCATGTCTCTTACCGGTGAGCTGTTAGCTATGAAATTGATACGGATTCCATCTTTAAGGACTCCCTCTTTTTCTATTGTATTGACAAGCCCGTCCGCATAAGTTTTGCTAACGAGATGATCCGTACTTGGCTTTTCCAACCATTCAAATTCTTCGAAACATTGTTTACCGGTAACTGATCCATATTGTTTTGATGCGGTCTCATTCGCCCAGAGGATATTCAGATTACTATTCAAAACAACTACTGCGTCGCCGATGCCGTCAAGAATTGCCCGTTGTTTTTCTTGCGCTTCTTTGAGATCTTTTGTGCGTTCATCCACCCACTGCTCTAATGTTTTGCAGTATTCTTGCAACTTAGCTCCCAAAATCTGCTTCTTTTTATTCAATACGGCAACGGTGGCGCCTACAACAATAAACATGAATGAACGGGCGGCGTTTGTCCATATAGTATTTTCAAGCGGGCTAAAGAAATTTAAAATAAGCAGCGCTATAGCTAAGAATACAGCGACTGCTATACCCTTACGATACCACCACAAACTGGCAAAGATAATGGGCACATAGAAAAGATGCGTAAAGATGGTTTCAATTTTTAAGATAAAATGACAATAGTATGTTACCAATAAACAGAGGGTCAGCATTAATCCGAGAACCGCGATTTTATACGATTCTTTATTTTTTAACATACATCCTCCTTATTAAACACAGTCTTGTGAGTATGTGCTCTAAAAAATTCTTAACATTACAATATTAAATTGCATCCCAAATATTTAGAAGCTCATCTCCTAATTCCTAATTCTCGCGCAGCGACCCCTTTCACGAGGTGACCACTGTGTGGTGGGGCTAATTCCTAATTTAAAACTTACAACATTATATAAATAAAAGTAATAATTTTACTTAAATTTTTACTGCAATCTTAAACTATGATAATATTTTTTTAAAGCGTCATAAATTTTATTTACAACCTCCTCTGCCGGAAGTAAAGATTTAATTTGTAATTCTAAGGCAACGGCTGTTTTATTTGTATTTCGAACTTCCGGGATATTTACATTTTGATCCAATTTTGAAGAGAAATCAATCTGTTTAAATGTATCAAGAATATTCTGAGATATATTCTGAGCGTTCATACTGCCGGGATAAATAGTTATATGCGTTCTTGCCGAATCATCTTTTGTCCAGCTTGCGCCGAACCGCAAATAAAAACCGTCCGGGATTTCATTAATCCACTTAATCCTTTCATCCACCGGATAGAAAAGATTGTTTTGCCGAACCTGGTATACCTGCATTCCGGCATTATCCAGTAATTCAGCCAAATGAAGCATAACCTGTAAGTTATAAACAGACGCAGTGAGCGTATCATTTAATTGCGCGCCCACTTCCGAACCGCCGAACTGAGCGTCAAGTATAATGCTTTGTCCCAAAAAAACGCCTTGGTCAACCGGCTCTAATTGTGCATTTAGGATTGTCGTTTTGTTTTCTTTTATCAACGCCGCGCGGGTTTCGGTATGATAGCCCTTTTTGGCGATTCTCAAATCATATTTATCAGCCGGTAAATCTTTTTTAAAAAAACGTCCGTCAAAATCAGTTTGACAAAACAAGCTATCTTCCCAAAATATATTTACATCCGCCAGCGCAGATTGGGTTTGAACGTCGCTTATTTCACCTTGAAAAATGGATAAACCAGACTTAACAAACTGAATTCTTAGCGAGTCTTTCGCTTCATCAGCCTGAGCAAATAACAAGGCTTCCGTATTTATATAATCACTGTGTAAATAAAGGCGGACTTTACCCTCAGCCAGCGTTATCTTATTATGCTCTAAAATACCGCCGGAATTATAAACCTGGTATTCGCTGCCATCCCAAATTGACTGGTCGTCCATATCTAAAAATTCAATGTCTACCGATAAATAAGAAATACCGTCGGCAAGGATGCTATCGGCGGGAGTTAAAAAACGGATTTTCCGGCAGGGTGAAGCTATAATAAAGCGGCATTTGCATGGTAAATTACTATTCTTAAATAAATTGATCAGATTCATTTCCACATAATGTTCGCCGTTTGCCAGACTGCTGTCAATCTGAATTGTAATCTGCGAGGCTTCCCTGTCATATTTAAAAGGAACTTTTTGTCCGTCGACACAGGCGTCAATCATATTGCTGAACAGACGCAGGCGCGGGGCGTCCCACCCTTCTCTCGAACGCAACCCGTCGGTAACGTTTAGTCGCAAAAGCGGGGTTTTGCTGACGCTGAACGTATCTTCATTTATTAAAGAGGCGGAAGGAATGCCGCCCTGAACATACCTGGCGACACCACAAAAAATACCATAAGCCTCGCGGCGGTTATACTCTTCATTTTTTAAACGTTTCTCTTCCTGCGGATTAGAATGGAAGGAACTTTCGCATAAAATAACCGGTATCTTTGTTCCTCTTAATAAACCAAATCCGGATGGATAGATTAGCTGATCTGAGTGCAGCCCGTCTTTTGATAATTCGTGTAAATGCAAAGCGTCTACAATTCCCAAATAAACATTACGGGCAAGATCCATGCTGGCGGGCGAAAGATCGGGATGGATATGATAATAAACAGAAGCATGATTAGCTGACGGTCTGCTTGAAGCGTTATGATGCAGTGAGATCATAAAATCCGCGCCGGACTCATTTGCCATTTTAGCCCGGTCATCCAAACTGACAAAATAATCGCCGTCGCGGGTTAAAATAACTTCGGCGCCGGCTTGCTCTAAAAATTCTTTCAAAAAAACTGCTACACGCAGGTTTATTTCCGCTTCGCGCACGCCTGTTGGACCGCGTTTATAATTCTTCAAATGCGCCAAGCCCCCGTGCCCGGGATCAAGCACGATTTTAAATCCTTCTAAATATTTGGCGTAAAGAGGCTCGGCAAAATAAGTTTCAGGCAGATCCGTCCAAACTTTTTCTTTTACCTTAAACCAACTACAACCTGTTAGGAGTAAACTTATTAATAATAAAGAGATGATAGGTTTCATGTTTAGCCTGCATTGTATGTTATTATATGTAATTTAATTTTACCTGATTTTAAATCATTAATATATTCGGAAAATACTTAAAAAATGTTAATTAATAAAATATATTTTTAAGACAGCGCTGTTTTCGGATAATCCTTTATATGCGCCACCCCGAAGGGGTCCCTGTGGGACGGGGCGAGCTGTTTAAAATGCCAGGGGAATAATATGGTATTATTAACTATTAATAAAATTTACAGTCCGCGCCTCCGGGGCAAAAAATAGTAATAATTCAGAATAGGTGAATTGGTGAAGAATTGGATTTATGAATTGTCTCGTCTTGTGTTTGAATTAATTAAGAATGGTCGGGGTAAAGTTTACACTATTCAAAATATCTAAAGTTAAAAGTGAACTATAGTTAATGAAAACTTTAGTCATTTTTTATTATTATATTTACCCACACAAATCGATACAGAGCCTTAAATGTTTAAAAAGTTTTTAGCTTTATTATTAGAAAAATTTTTTTAATTATATTTATGCACATTACTTTCTTATATTATAATAATTTAAAAAAAGTTAAAATTCTATATTCATTTATCCTTTTAATTTTTATATATTTACTGTATGATTTGTGATTTATAATACTAATATGTAGCAAGGGAGTAATTAATTTTTCTAACATTATTAGAATTAAAAGGAGCTAATAAAAGTTATTCAAAAAAATAACTATAATTTTGTAATAACATAATCGATATTAAAAACAATTTACTAAATACCAATTATTAATTAGGAGAATATCTATGAAAAAGATGTTATTGACTTTAACCTTTCTGGTTTTGTTGTGCGGCTTTTCTTTTGGGCAAAAGGATCTTGACGTTATTCATTTCAAAAACGGCGCCGTTGTTAAGGGTCGTATTATTGAGAATGTAATAAACAATTATGTTAAAATTGAATTGTTAGACGGCTCTGTTGTGGCTTACAGTTATTCCGATATTGATAAAATAACAAAAGAAGTGACTACCCCCCAAAGGAAAACAAGCGGCGAAACCAATCAACAAAAACAGATGTTATATGAAACTCAAAAGAAAAATCCGGGGACGGCTGTAGTTTTTTCTTGCTTACTAACAAGCGCCGGGCACGCTTATGCCGGCAATTGGGGCAGGGGTTTATTGTTCACTGCAGCAAGAGTTGGCTGTGCCGTATTTGCCGTAACCGCAGGTATAGAAGAAAAAGAGTATAATGATTATGGTTATTATTATACTGAAACAGAAATAACGTCCGCCTATTATATTGGCATGTCAGGCGCGCTCATTTTTGCTATTTGGGAAATGTTTGACGCCCACAAAGAAGTGGAACGGTATAATCGTAAATTGTATAACCGCATTTATTCAAACCAACCGGGTTTTGGTTTAAATATTGTTCCGGCGAAAAGGGGCGCAAAAATGACTTTATCCTATGCCTTTTAAGAATGACGGATTGAGAATTATTAATTATGCTCTTGTGACGTCTCAAGCAGATGCTTGGATTCTGAAATTCCCCTCTTGTTGGAGCGGAGCGGAAATCCCGATGTCAGGAAGAGGGGTTAGGGGTGTGTTTGCATTTTACATCTTTTCCCCTTCCCTATTGTATTAGGGAAGGGCTACCCCGAAGTACAGGCTGT
>JAUXGF010000146.1 GCA_030622395.1 Calditrichaceae bacterium | reverse complement strand
GAGGGGCATTGCTTATTCCCCTCTTGGGAGGGGTTAGGGGTGGGTTTGTGTTATTCCAAATATACACCCAAATAAATTTCCCACTCCGTCACTGACGGTATGACATAAATTATTTACCAAACTATATTCCTGAAGCAGCGTTTTTTGAGATAACACAATATTTATTAGTTTTTTTAATCTGATGAAGAATCGGGGCAAATTATTTTTATTCAAGTATAAAAGAAAATATATTATGGAATCAATAGCTATTATAGGAGCCGGCAAACTCGGCAGTTCACTTTTTAGAGCATTAAAAATGAGCGGTTATAAGCGGCTTGTATTATGTGGCAGAGAACTCTTCGCAGTTATAAAAACGAGGTATATTTCTCAGAAAGAGTATATTAACAAACTTAATGCGCAAATAGTCTCGGAAACGGACGTTGTTTTTATCGCCGTGCAGGATGACCGGATTGCCGGTGTAAGTGAAGATTTACAAAAATTTGAATTAACTAATAAATTTATCCTTCATACTTCTGGGGCGCGGGATTCAAAACTATTAGATAATTTAAAAATCAAAGGCGCGGTTATCGGTAGTTTTCATCCTATGCAGACTTTTGAAAGAAATTTTTTACCGCCGTCAATTTGGAAAAATGTAGTTTGTTCTTATGAAGGCGATGAGCGGGGGAAAAAGATAATAAAAGATATTTGCAGTAAACTTCATGCAAAAACGCTTTTTATCAATAAAGAACAAAAATCCGCCATGCACCTGGCTGGAGTAGTTTCATCAAACTATATTGTTTCATTGTTAATCTGGGCAGAGCGTATTCTGGATAATGCGGGGATTAAAGAAATCGACAAAACAGATATTCTTTATCCGTTAATAGACCGCACCGTGCAGAATTACAAAAACAGACCGCTTCAGGATATTTTAAGCGGCCCCCTGAAACGGGGCGATTTGGAAACAATTCAAAAACATCTGGATTATTTAAATCATAGCGCAGATAAACTTGACATTGAACTTTATAAAAAATTAGCGGAATTGATATTAAGTGATGAAAGATTTAACCTTCCCAATCGTAAGCGGCTGGTTGAATTATTAGCTGCAAATTTTGATGTATCTTTATGAAATAATAATCAGGCGGTTAACTTTAAACAAAAAAGGAGTGTCCAATGAAACACGGAGCAAGAAACAAAATCACTGCAAAAGTAAAATCAATAAAGAGCGGCGATATAATGTCACTAATAAAATTTGACGTTACCAGCCCTGCCGAAATGGCTTCAGTTCTTACAACTGAATCGGTAGAACATCTCGATTTAAAAACCGGCGACGAAGTTCAGTTGGTTATCAAAGCGATCCATGTGCTGCCGGTTAAAGAATAGATTTGGTTTGTTATAAGAAATTCTTTTATATAATAAAAAAGCCCCGCTATTTAAACGGGGCTTTAAATGTTTTACAGCAAAAGCGCTTATTTGATTAACGTCATTTTGCGGAACAGTTTATTGTTTGTCGTTTCAAGGGTTAGTATATAAATACCGGAAGCTGAATGATTGCCTTTGAAATCACAACCGTCCCATGTAACATTGTAATAACCCTCCTGAAACATCTCGTTAGCCAATTCCTTAACCATTTGACCAAGAACATTATAAACGATTATTTTAACATGCTGCGCTTGCGGCACTGAAAAAGCAATCGATGTGCTTGGGTTAAATGGATTTGGATAATTGCGTCCTAAGAATAGTTCTTTTGGCAGAGCAGTTATGTCTTTTCCATCTACGGCGGTTGAGGCTTCGCTCATGTTAAAATTAAGCAGCGTCGTTGTCTGAGGATTGGAATTGATTGATTCCGCTTCACTGTTATATTGAATTTTGCTTGCCAGGACAGTATAACCGCCCCCTCCTAAGCCCATAATTTGATATGAGCCGTTACCGTCGGTAAAATCATAACCGATAGCATTTCCAAGCGCGTCTTTAGCGGTCACTAAAACGCCTGACAGCGGATCGCTATTAGGGTTAGATATCGTGCCGGTAATAACTCCATTGCTTGAATCCTGTACAAACGGCGTTAAGCTGGCATTGATAGAAGTTACCGCTCCGTTAACCGGAATAGCCGTTGCGTCTTCCCAAATTAATGCGTCATCATAAAATTCAGGGAAATAACCGCCGGCGGTAAAGATCAGATAATAATTTCCGGTTGTTATATTATCAAATAAATAATCTCCATTATCATCGCTAAAAGTAATAACCAACTGTCCGGTACTGCTGTTGGCGCCAATAATAAATGCATTTGATAAAATCTGCCCGTTATCGCTTGTAACATTCCCGGAAATAGAATTTTCATTAGTTCCGGAAACAGGATCGAGCGTAAAATTAATATCCGTTACTTCTGTTAAACCATAGATATAAATTGCATCAGCTAAATAAAACTCTGTTTTTTCATTATAAAATTCTATTAAGAAACCGTCTTTTTCAGCGGAAGCAATAACAGAGTAAATTTGATATTCACTGTTATTAATGGTAATGGAATAATTACCCTGAGCGTCGCTGTAACCATAAAAGGCTAATGAGTCTCCCCACATCGGACCATTTAAAACCCATAGATTAACTAATGCCCCTTCGATAGGTTGATTTTGATTGTCTTTAACCGTGCCGGATATAGTTACGTTATTTTCAGTAGAGAATTGCGGAATGCCAAAGTTAATATTTTCGGTTGAATTATTGGCTGTCACACCAACAACTGTGGCTTCGGAAATTGAGTGAACATCGTCATAATATTCCTGATAAGAATAATATAAAGAATCATAATTGGAGCTGTCACGAACACCGAAATTGTTATAGCTGCAGGAAACATAATAATCGCCGGCAGGAACTTCATCGCTGTAAATTCCCTGCTCATTTGTATATGTTGAATAACCGTAACCCCAATTCCCATTAGTAGGAATGAATTCAATTAGAGCGCCTGCTGCCGGCTCATTGTTATCATCATATACAACTTTACCCGATATCGACCCATACTCAGTCGGAGATTCGGAGACTAAATAAAAACTCAACTCGTTGTCGCCGCTTACCAGTCTATAGTCATGGTAATATACTGTTTCATATTCTTCCGCCCGGCATGAAATAGTATAAGTTTCGGGCATAATATTCTCGATTCTATAGCTGCCGTCGGGGTTGTTAGTTGTAGTATAAAACAAGGAATCTCCAGTAGAAGGATGTATGCCGATTACTTCAATTGTTGCAGGATAAACCGGTTCTTGCCATACCGAATCTGCAGGATTATCATTTCTTCCTGTACTCCAAACATATCCCAGCAGTACAGCGTATCCGGTATCGGATGCGGCAGGAATTAAGTAAATGTCTTGATTTTCAATTATTGAAGTTTCTGTTATCTCTATAATTTCAGGTAAAACATAGTCCTGATACCCATCGGCGTTAGCGCTTAATTGATAAGAACCCTGTTCTATATTTTCAAAACGATATTTTCCTTCTCTGTCGCTGTATGTACAATAAGCGAAACAAGAGTCGCCTAAAGGATTAGCACCGTTACCGGATAAACAAATATTTGCATTTGAGACAGGAAGGCTGGTTTCCTGATCGAAAACCACGCCGGCAAGAAGATTATCATAATTTTGTTGGACAATCGGGTTTAGCAAGAAATTTTCTTCTTTAATTGTCTGATCATTTTCAAGCATAACTCCCCGTGATTCAGAGTAATACTCAGAATGATCGCAGGATAAATTATAAAAGCCTGCCGGAAGGTCTTGTAATGAATATGTTCCATCCCCGCCGGTAAATGCTGTGTATACTAATGAATCGGCAGGGAAAGCGGTAATAGTAGCGTTAGAAATAGGTTCGCCGCTTTGGGCATGTGTTACTTCTCCCTGAATAGTAGCTGCATATAATGCATAATTAAATCCCAGGATTAATGAGATTGTTAAAAATAAACGATTTAATTTCATGTTGCCTCCAAATAAATGTACTTTAAATTTATATTAGTTAATTTTAAAACTTAAAATGAAACCATATTTTGTTATCCCATATAAAAGACCCTCCCCCATTTTAGATAATTATTTAATCACCGGTAAAAAATATTTGTTCGATAAATGTATTGTAAGCAATAAAAAAGAGTTGCACCCCATCCGGGCTCATCGGGACAAGCTGCAACTCTCCCCACCTGTAATGATATATTACAATCTACTTTGTACAAAAACAGTGCCAAGAATTTAAGCTCAAACTATTTCCGCCTATGCTTAACTAAGCATGGTAATACTTCGGTTCGGATATGGGATTTTGGGGATGTATAGTGGAAATAGAGCAAACCCACCCCTAACCCCTCCCAAGAGGGGCATTGCTGATTCCCTTCTTAGGAGGGGTTAGGGGTGGGTCAAAGGTTCGTAAAAATCCCACTCGTCTGAATAAGAATAGCCTTCAAATCATTTCGAATTAACCATATAAGGGATGTTAATATTTTTTTTACTGTTACGAATAATATGTTCAAATATTCTTATCAATACTTAAAAAAATGTGGATTACTGCGAAAAATATTCGTAGTAAACGAAAAGTATTCGTATTAAAGGGAATGCAAAAATCGTTTAAAATGTAATAGTCATGTTTAAAGAAATAGTGTTATCCGGGGAATAAACAGGGTAGAGAGATGCGGCTGATTGTTTTTGATATTTAATCGAATTGCCGGTAAACAAATCGTATTGAGCATAAAGCCAAATTAAAGTATACGATGCAATAAAAATATTTCTTAATTTATAAGACTTGTTATAAGAATCGTATTTAGTTTCAATTTTGCTTTTATCCGTTTCATTTAAATAATCTTTTTCTTTAGCAAAACTATCAAATATAAAATAAATTGCCGGGGGCAGAGTTATCAGAGCTGCCGATCCTAAAATACTTCCTTTCAGCGGCTGTTCCAAATGCAAATGTCCCCAGCCTGGTAAAAGCGCCGATCTTAAAAGAGCTGCACGAAAAATTTTGCGCTCCGAATCCTGAATGATTGAATCAGGTAAAATATAATCGGGTTTTTCGATTGGAATTATCGGCTGTTTATTGATATAATTTTTCTTAACTTCATTAAAAAACACGATGATTTTAGGCGGGTTGATTACAGGGTCTAAATTGAAATTCGGCTCAATTTTTAAAATTTCGATGAAAGTTTCTTTAGCGGGATTTTCCTGATCTAATGAATAATGGGCTACGGCTTTCATGCGGTAAAGTTCAAGCAATTGGGAATGAGGCAAGGCTTCGCTGTTATTTAGTAACGGCTCGCTCAAAGCAATAACCTGTTTATATTCAAAGGCTTTGAATTTCTTAACAATCAAATCAACGGTGATTTGTTCCACCTGTCCCCAAGCGGTAGAGCAAATCATTAAAACAAATAATAGAAGACAGATTTTTTTCATTAAGCTACCTTATAAGCAGCATTCGTTTTGTTTCGCTCGAAAAGTCAGCGGTAAGTTTATAAAAATATAAACCGCTTGCAACAGGAATATTTTTTTTATCACGGCTGTCCCAGGTAATTTTATATTCGCCGGCTACCAGCGGCTGATTTATTAACGTTTTGATATGTTCTCCGGTACAGGAAAAGATTTCTATTTTAACCCGGCTGGATAAATTGACCTTGAAAGCAATAACAGTGCTTGGATTAAATGGATTAGGATAGTTGTCGCCAAGCTCAAAACTACTTGGGTGTTCAGGATAAGGGATTTGCCGGATGCCTACTAAATCAGAAATGTTGAGTTTTTCAACAGCGAAAATTGAATAGTTAGTCTCATTCTGACCGCCAAAAACATAAATCGAACTATCATACAACGCCGCCATCAATTCATAGCGAGAGTAATTTAATCCCGCCCCAAAAGAACTTTGCCCGTTAATATTATAAATCTCCGTAGATGAAAGCGCCTGATCACTTTCATCGTAACCGCCGATAATAACAATAGCGCTATTACTTATTGATATTGCCTCGCCGGCAGCCCTTTCTTTCTGCATTGAAGTGGATTGTTCCTGCCAGCTATGATTATTTACATTAAATTTATGCACCTCGTTTGAAACGCCGTAATGGGCGCCTCCAAATACGTAAATATTTTCACCTATCAAGGCGGACATTTGTTGATAGGGTAAATTGTAATTATATAATTCCTTCTCATAAGTAACTGTAGAGGAAGGAATGTTATACTCTACAATATAGGGCAAGGGCAGGGTGTCGCCCTGAAAGTAGGACAAGTAACCGCCGAAGATATATAGATTGTCTTGGTACACATTAGCCGTAGAAAAAGTACGATTAAAATTATAATTGTAGTTATAGTTGTAAGGGGCGGATACAAAATCCCACATTTCAATACCAAAATAATTATCCGCATGATTAACTCTGTAATTGTTACAGCCGCCGCCGTAAAAAACCGTTTTTCCCAAATAATTATCTGCCGCTAAGCCATAACGTCGGAGGGTCAGAGTATCCTCCAAAATTTTCCATGTATTTTGCTTCGGGTTATATTCCTGAATAATATTACAACATTCCATTAAAGAATCGCAATACCCGCCAATGATATAAATAAGCGAATCATGTACAATCGCCTGCCCGCCTCGTACCGGCACTGGCATTTGGCTTACTACCTGCCAATCGGCAGATCCTGCGTGTAAAGGTAAAAGGATGATTAAAGGCAATATAGTTTTTAATATTTTTTTTATCATATATTTCTCTTTAGAATATATTTTTATAATAAATAGTACAATTTTAGTGCCAACTAATTAAGATATTGTTCAGAGTTTTCCATTGATAACTGTATAAGGGTATATCAATGCCTAAGTAAAAAATATTAATCCGTACGCACTCCGGCGGTAAAACTTCAATATACCTGTTGTTGAATTTATTAATTAGTGTCTGGACGAAAAAGCACTTTTTTGTCATTTCGATCCCGATAAATCGGGAAGAAATCTGTAACTTCAATATTTATAACGCTAAATCCCGATTATCGGGACGCTCCGCTCGCGCCGCAAGGCGT
>JAUXGF010000186.1 GCA_030622395.1 Calditrichaceae bacterium | reverse complement strand
TTGCGAAACAACTATTTTAAATACCTGATTTTCATACACGGGGTCAGGAGCTCTGAACTTAAGCAGCGAATAAATTGTTTGATATATAAGTTATTTAAAAATATTGCTGGAATATAGTCCCGTAAGGGACGATCGAAAATAGCCCACTAATTTATTGGTGGGGAAAAGATCTAATAGTTCAATTAGTCCCATAGGGACGGTTGAAATCTGCAGAACTAATCAGCCGTTTATCAATCGTCCCTAGGCACAGCCTCCCTGCGGGAGGGGACGAATTTATTAACACAGCTATATTTGTTAAGTTAAATTGACGCCTATGCGATTTATACGTCAGCGGACGCATCCGCCAACCAGCACGATCTATAGAAAAATCTTAAATGGAGAGATTAAGCTTTGGTTTTGAGTAGTAAGATTTCTCACCCTCCCAAAGCGCGTCGGGATTCGAAATGACATGTAGGCTAAGACAATCTGAAACTACCCACACAAATCGACATAGAGCCATAAAATTCTTCTTTAAAGTCCAAAATTTTCTCCAAATGATTATGATAACAATTGAATATACCAAAAATAACCCGGAATTAAAAGCGTGGGCGGTTAAGCCTATAGGCCGTGAAATAGCCCGTTAATAAATTGTCTTTTGTATTTCCCATTTTTAATATTCTTAAGACGCCATGCCTTAATTTAATATCTTCTCTTTATTATGCAAAAAAATTCCTTTTAGCATTTACCTTTTTTCTTTGAATGTCATTAATAAACAGTTTGCAAATTTTTGAGATAGAACACGGATGACACAGATAACCCGGATTTTCACGGATTTTTTAATTATTATCTTTATAAAAAAATGATTAAACTTAAATATAAGCGGCTTGTAAATAATATTTTGGAAAAGCTATCAGCTATCAGCGCTCAGCTATCAGCTTTTATTAAGAAATCTAAATCTGAATGGTTTTTATATAAACCCTTGAAAGCTCTCAACTGTTAGCATAATGCAAAAAAGCATAAACTAAATTTAAAACTGAAAGCTGATAGCTGACTGCTGATTGCTTTCATACAAACCATTTGTTGAGTAGTATAAAATATCAAAATGTACAAATACAATTTAAAGGAGAATTATTATGCAGGTAAATAAAACTTATTTTCTGAATATGATTAAAGTATATCTATTCGCCGCTTTTGTACTCATTCCGCTGTTTTTAACAAACGCTTATTGTGAAGGAGATAATGAAATGAATAAAGAACAGCTTGTTTTGGTTATCAACTATCCTTATCAAATCTGGTCAAGCGAACCGACAAAAATTCATCTTACATTATTTAAACCGGATTTTACCCCGGCAGCCGGCGCTAAAGTTACGGTAAATAAAAAGGCTGTGGGCAAAGCGGATAAAAACGGCGTTTGTATATTTGACTATACGCCGGGGAATTCATCAAGTCACGCCCTTACGGCGGTTTTAAAAGAACGAAATAAAATTTATAAAATCACTAAAGCTTTTAATTGTAATGGACGGACGGAAAGTTTTAGAGCGGACAAACTATATATTTATACGGACCGCGGCGTATATAATCCGGGACAGGATATTTTAATCCGCACAATCGCCTGGCAGTTAAAAGGGGAATATACACCTGTATCTAAGGTAAAAATTCAATTGCTTTTGCAGGATAAAAAGGGCAAAGTTTTTTCAGGGGAATTTATAGAAACAAATGATTTCGGCGTTGCCGCTACAAAATTATCACTGCCCCCCAATATGCCGGAAGGTGATTACGAGCTTGTCGTGCTTTACGAAAAAGCCAGGGAAAGCGCATCGATCCGCGTTAAACGTTTTGTCCCGCCATTGATTAATATTAAACATAATCTAAAGCGATATTTAACGGACAGCCAAAATGAACTGAAGGCTAAAGTTGATCTCAGTTATTTTTCCGGCGGCGAAATCGGTTCTGCAAAACTTGTTTTTTCGGTAATGACGGCGGATAAAAAGGAAATTTTCAAGAAAGATTTTCAATCTGAAAAAGCTGTCTGCAAAATTGAACTTAATAAAAAGGAATTAAATAAATTCCGCAAAAAATTACAGCTTGAAAGCGATTTTAAGGTCAAATTGAAAATTACGGATAATTACGGTCAGCAAGATCAGATAATTTGGGATGTAATGTATACGGCGCGTCCCTATAATGCGGTTCTCGAAATTGACAAGGACGCCTACCCCGAAGGCGAGACAGTGCAGATATTAGCAAAAGTAGTCGATATTGACGGACAGCCTGCTTCAAAAATTCCATTGATTTTACAAATACCTGATATCAAACTGGAGAAGAAAGCGCAAACCGATGAACAGGGCGTGGCTATGTTTGAGTTTACTATGCCTGGTTATGCCGTAAATGCAACGGTTAAAAGTCCCATAATGAAACCGGTGTTGGCGGAGCGCGCAATTCCTTATCAAGCGTCAAAACCAATGATTTCGAAGGTTAGCGAAGCGCCGAAAGGGGCGGGCGTTAAAACGAAAATCAGCGTTTCGTTTGATCCGCGATATATTCCTGTCGAAAAGATTATCCATGTGGATTTAACCGATGTTTCCGGCGCGCTTGTATATGCCGGTACAATCCCGGTTAAAAAAGAAAACGGCAAATATCTTGCTAAAGGCGAAATTACAGCCCCGACATGGGGAACGATGCTGGCAAACCTTTATTGCTGCGCAGTTGAAAAAAACAATATCCAAAAACCGTTTTCCATAAACACGGTCGGGTTTATTACGGAAGGACAGCATATCACATTTTATCCCGACAAGGAGCTGGAAATTATTGTCGAAAATTTTAAGCCTTCGCTTGCCCCGGGTGAAGAGGTTCAGTTTAATGTAAATATTAAAGGCGGCAAGGGTGAAAAATGTCTGGGAATATCCATTGTAGATAATGCGGTCATATCGCTTTTAGATCCGTTTATTACATCGCCTGTGTTTCATTTTTACAATCCGCAGGCAAAAGTTATTTCAACCGGAGGCGCCGGGGTTTTGACCTGGCCTGTTGTCGACCGCAATTGGGGATCGCCGTGGCGCGATATTGCTTATAGTAATTGGGGCTGGAAGAGTCCCGGTTCTTTTATTTCGTACAGAGGCAGGGATGCGGAATCCGGCGGTGTAATGGAATCAGCGGCGCCTGCAATGGAAAAAGAAATGACTATGGATACTAATGACGAAATGATCGAACTGTCGGCGGTAGCTAAGCTAGAGTCTCAGTCTATGAGTTTATCCGAGGCAAAAGGTAAAAAATCTTATAAAAGGAGAAACGGCGGGGGAAAGCCTGCCGCAGAAAGCAAGCCGATGATTATTATCAGAAAACGTTTTCCGGAAACGGCGCTCTGGGAACCGATGATGATTACCAAAAACGGAAAAGCTAAATTTTCCGTGAAAATACCCGACGCAATTACTACTCAAAAATTAACGATCTTAGCCAGCGATAAGGATGGTTACATCGGCTTTTTGCGTAAAGATATAAAAATAACACAGCCCTTATTTGTAAGATCGGCTTTTCCCGCTGTGATGACTCTTGGAGATAAAATTAGCGTGCAGGCTTTAGTCCGTAATTTAAGCGGGGATAAAGTCACTTGTAAAGTTAAATTAATTTCAAAAGATTTGCATATCTTAAGCGATGATGAACTTAAACTGGATATTCCGGCAAATGAAACATCTGTAATCGAATGGGGAATAAACGCTTCGCAATGCGGTAAGAACGAGTTTACACTATCTGTGGAAAGCGCCGGGTTCAGCGATTCCGAGCAAAAAAGTATTTTTGTCAAACCTGCGGGCGATCCTAAAATACATTTAGCTAAAGGCGGCGTTAACAAGAAAAATAGTTTTAAAGTTAAATTCAACGCCGACAGGGATGCTGTGTACAGGGCGGCAAATATTAATGTATCGCTGCCTAATGTTTTTCCGGCGATTCAAGCCTGGCAAGTTTTTGACGTGCATCCCTGGCATTCGCCATGGGCTGTGGCTGCCGGCGCAATTATGAACGGCGCTATGCTGGAATATAACCGTAAAACAAACGCAGACGCCCGGCAGATTGAAACGCTTATTCAGAAATTATCTATGGCTTCGGCTCAGCTTACCGCTCAACAATCAGCTTCGGGATGCTGGGGCTGGCGCTTTTATGCCGACGCTACCGCGCCGGACGCCCGTTCTTTTACCGGCGGCGAGAATCTTTATTACACAATTTACGCCTTAAGAGCGCTTGCCGAAATTCGTAAAGCCGATATTCCGGTATCAGAAGAAGTAATGATTATGGCGGTGAGGTATATTTTAGAGAAGCGTAATTCCAAAGGATTGTGGTCGTCAAAAGGGGCTTACTTTTGGGAAGTTTTTAACGAGGATACCGATTATGCCTTAAGCGCCGAGACTTTTGAAGTATTAATGTTAGCCGCTTCAACCCTGCCTTCGCTTTCTCAATTTGATAATGATTTTGCCTCGCTTGAGAAAAAAATGATTAAGCTGCTCAAATCACGCAGCCAGGAACCGATGACCGTATCGGCGGCGGTACAGGGGCTTTCTTACCGTTTGAAAATGGTAAATAGTGATTCGATTAAAGATTTGTTAAAACAAAGCATAGATTATTTAATCACCTTAAAAAGAAAGGGTTATTGGGAACCGCACTGGTATCATGCCTACGGCGGGATGGTTGAATTGAACGGACGTATCCTCGAACTGTTAGCTGAATTTGACGAAGCTAAATATGAATCCTATCTGCGCGAAGGCATAACCTATTTGCTTTCTACAAGGGAGGCCTGGGGATCCTGGCATAATGAGGCGGGTACGGCTGCGGCAATCAAAGCCTTATTAAAAACAGGCGCTTTTGTAAAGGAAAAGGAATGCGCTGTAATCCTGAAAGTAAACGGGAAAGTTGTCGCTAACATTGCAGTAGATCCGGCAGACCCGTTTTTATCCGCCGCAAAGCTGAGATATTTTGAAATTACGCAATGGATAAAAGCCGGTGAAAACACAGTCGAAGTTGAATATGACGGCAATCTTGAAGCCTCCGCATTACTGGAAGTGAAAGAGTGGGGAAGCGCTGAAAAAGAAGAATATGAATCAGCCAAAATCGAACGCAGCGTCAGCAAAAAAGCAGCCCTGGGCGAACCGCTGGATGTTAAACTTATTATAACCGCCAAAGATTTTTTACCTTTAGCCGCAATCGAGGAAAGCATCCCTTCCAACGCCGAAGTTGATATTCGCAGTCTGGATAAATTAAAGAAGGAACAGAAGATTATTGATTACCGCATTTTGGATGATAAGATATTTTTTGTATTGGTAAATGTAAAAAACGAAATGATTATAGAATACAAAATTAAGACGGTGCGTCAGGGTATGGCTTTACATTCGGGGACAAAGCTTATTGATACCACAAAAGGTAAAACCCTGGCTGCGGTAACATCCGCGCGGTTGGTTGTGATTTAAATAGTACCTGAATTAAAGCGCCATTTTTTGTCATTTCGACCGGAGGGAGAAATCTTTAAAACTCAATAATACATAAAGATTTCTCGCTTCACTCGAAATGGCAGCATTGCTAATTTAATTATAGAACGTTATACTGGTTTTTGTTCAGACACTAAATATAATTCATAGTCTCTATAGTTTTAGAGAAACAACTTGCAACGCATCTCGTTGCATATTATCTTTAAGCATGATTAGAAATTTTAAACAGTCTTGGCTAGAAGTATTTTGGGATACCGGCAGGCATAAGAAAGTTCCTACTCATTTAAAAGATAGAGTATTAAGAAAATTGGATATTATGAACAGCGCAAAAGAAATATGTGATTTAAGTTCTCCACCTTCAAACCATTTACATTCATTACACGGAGATAGAGAAGGACAATGGGCAATTTCGGTAAGCGGACAATGGAGATTATGTTTTAAGTTTGACGATGGCGATGTATTTAATATCGAGTTAGTTCAATATCATTAATGAGGATTTATAATATGTTACCTAAAAAAAGACGCCCGACTTCTCCGGGCGAAATAATACGATATGAATATTTAAAGCCTTTAAGAATGACTCAACAACAATTAGCGGATGCGATTGGAGTTACAAGAGTAAGGATAAATGAGATAATTTTGGGTAAGAGAGCTATAACTCCTGACACAGCTTTTAGATTATCAAAATTCTTTAACACTACTCCGGATTTTTGG
>JAUXGF010000286.1 GCA_030622395.1 Calditrichaceae bacterium | reverse complement strand
GTTAGAGCAATTCTATTTAGAAATTAAAGATTGCAGGCAATGTCCTTTGGGCGCTACTAGAACAAACCTCGTATTTGGCGCAGGGAATCCAAATGCGAAGGTAATGTTTATAGGAGAAGCTCCCGGTGAAGATGAAGATAAACAGGGCGTCCCTTTTGTCGGACGAGCCGGTAAGTTGTTTGATAAGATGTTAAAAACGATCTCTTTAAGCAGAGAGGATATATATATAGCCAATATTTTAAAATGCCGTCCTCCCCGAAATCGTGATCCATTACCGGAAGAAATTAAAAAATGCGAATTATATCTTAAAAAGCAGCTAAACATGATTTCGCCAAAAATTTTAGTCGCCTTAGGAAGGATTGCGGGACAGGTATTATTAAACCGGTATGATAATCCTTTGCGCGTTTTAAGGGAAAGCACACACGAATATGAAGGTATGCCATTGATTGTGACCTACCATCCCGCCGCCCTGCTGCGAAATTCCCAATGGAAACGAGCCGCCTGGGAAGATTTTAAAAAATTGAAAAAAATGCTTAAAAATGATAAGAATGGCTAATAATACTTGAAACCGGCTTAAAAATTAATTATCCTTTTGTGTTGTGCTAATTGTCACCTAAACTGAGCGGTTCCAAGTTCAGGGTTCAAGGTTTAAGGGTTGTAACATCTTGATATTACTTGTTGTTACTACCTAATGCAGGGCTTAGTATATTTCACCTATTGGGTGAAAATTATTTTCATTTTCTATAAGGGTGTAACTCTTTTGAATTTAGCCTGTTAGGAACCATCAACCCGGAACCTTGAACGTTGAACCGCACAACCCAAGTTTAAATAAATATATAGACAATAACTTTAAATAGTTTAAAGCGGAGAATCAAATGCCGGAAATAGAATCCGAATCAAATATAATCCGTGTTCCGCCTCAGGCGGTGGATGTAGAACAGGTTGTATTAGGCGCCATGCTGTTAGATCAGGAAGCGGTGGCGCTGGCTGTTGAAACAGTTAATGAAAAATATTTCTATAAAAATAGTCATAGATTAATTTTTTTAGCCATACTCGAATTGTTTGAGAAAAATAAAGAGATTGACCTGCTAACCTTAACGGAAGAGCTGAAAAAAAAGGGCACGCTTGAAGAAATTGGCGGTCCTTATTATTTAGCGGAAGTTGCAAACAGTACGCCTTCTTCTGCAAATATTGAGAATCATTTAGAAATTATTAAAAATAAAGCTTTATCACGGATGCTTATAAATGATTGTAACAGCGTAATTACTAAAGCATATAATGAATCTGAAGATATTAATGATTTGCTTGATTTTGCAGAACATAAAATTTTTGAAATTTCTGAGAAACGGTTAAGAAAAGGTTATGAGCCGCTTAAACCTATTTTACATCAAACTTTTGAACGGATTGAACAGTTATCCCATTCGGACTTATCGGGAGTTACAGGAGTTCCTACAGGATATAAAAAGTTAAATGAATTAACTGCGGGGTTGCAGAAGGCTGAGCTGATTATACTTGCCGGTCGTCCGAGTATGGGTAAAACAGCCCTGGCATTAAATCTAGCTCGAAACGCTGCCGTTAATTTTGGCGTTCCCGTAGGTTTTTTCAGTCTTGAAATGTCCAGCGACGCTCTGGCTTTACGGCTGCTTTGTACAGAATCAAAAGTTAATCAAATGACTGTCCGAACAGGGAAAATAAGTAAGGACGAGTTAAAACGCTTGCCGATTCATGTTGATACGCTAATGAATGCGCCAATTTATATTGATGATTCCGCTTCGCTTAATATATTAGAACTACGGGCTAAAGCCAGAAGATTAAAAGCGGAGCGGAATATCCAATTGCTTATTATAGATTATCTGCAGCTAATGGATGGAACAAAAGGAGAAAACAGACAGCAGGAGATAACCCATATAAGTCGTTCGCTTAAAGGAATCGCTAAAGAATTGGATATTCCTGTATTAGCGTTATCGCAGCTCTCAAGAGCGACTGAAACCCGCGATAAAAGCAAAAAGCCGATACTTTCCGATTTGCGCGAATCAGGATCGATTGAACAGGATGCGGATGTGGTTATGTTCGTATATCGTCCGGAATACTACCAAATTATGGAATTCTCCGATACCGGAACATCAACTCATAATATGTGCGAAATAATAATCGGCAAACAGCGTAACGGTCCTACCGGCAATATAAGGCTGACCTTTTTAAAAGAATTTGGGAAATTCGGCGATCCGGATTTGTTTCATGAGACTGCGGTACTTTCACCCGCTGAATTTTAAAGAAATTAAGGCGCGAAAAAATGCTAAAATCTAATGATAACGATTTGCTTAAAAAGATGCATCAGAGCTTTGATCCTGAGTTTGATCAAATGCTTAATGAAATCAAAAAATATAATCCTAAATTTGATAAAAAATTATTGCGCCGCGCTTATGATTTTGGTTTAAAAGCGCATTTAAGACAGCGCCGTCATTCAGGCGAACCCTATTTTGTACATTGTATGGGCGTAGTTGGAATTTTAGTAGAACTTAAGATGGACACGTTATCAATTGCCGCCGGTTTGCTTCATGATGTTGTTGAAGATACGGATATTACGCTTGAAGAGTTAAAAGAAGAATTCGGCAAAACAGTTGAAATACTTGTAGACGGAGTTACCAAAATCGGGGGGATAAAACTTAAAAGCCAGGAAGCCCGTCAGGCTGAAACTTTCCGCAAGATGCTTCTATCTATGGCTAAAGATATTAGGGTCATCATTATAAAATTTGCCGACCGGCTGCATAATATGCGCACATTAAAACATGTCCCCGAGAAAAAACGTCCCCGAATTGCCATTGAGACACGGGACGTCTATGCACCCTTGGCGCATAGGCTTGGACTGGCGCGTATTAAGGGTGAATTAGAGGATCTGTCTTTCAAGCATTTAGAACCCGATACATATAAAGATTTAGTAAAAAAAATAAAATCATCCCACAAGGAACGTGAAACATACATCAAAAGAGTTACGGCGCCTATTTTAAAGGAATTGAAAAAAAATGATATTAATGCGAATATCTCCGGACGCCCGAAAACTTATTTCAGTATTAATAGTAAAATGTTAAGACGAAAAAGACCGTTTGAAGAAATATATGATCTGTTGGCAATCCGTATAATCGTTGATAAGTTAGAAGAATGTTATTATGCTTTGGGAATTATCCACAGCTTATTTATGCCTGTTTATGACCGCTTTAAAGACTACATAGCCATGCCCAAAATTAACGGCTATCAATCATTACATACTACTGTTGTCGGCCCGGAAGGGAAAATGGTGGAAATTCAGATTCGCACTACCGAAATGCACCAAATGGCGGAAGATGGAATTGCCGCGCACTGGAAATACAAAGATGGCGTTGATGAAGATAACTATTTTGAAAAGCATATAGACTGGGTTCGAGAGCTGCTGGAACGACAACTGCATGATGATCCCGGTGATTTTATGGAATATTTAAAAATAGACTTGTATCAGGACGAAGCTTTTGTATTTACTCCCCGCGGTGATTTAATTAAACTGCCCATAGGATCTACTCCCATTGACTTTGCCTACGCCGTTCATACTAATGTTGGTAAACATTGTATAGCTGCAAAAGTAAATGGAAAGATTGTGCCGCTAAGACGTAAGTTAAAAAGCGGTGAGCAGGTTGAGATAATAACTTCACAAAATCAAAAGCCTAATCAGGATTGGCTCTCAATAGTAAAAACAAGTAAAGCCCGGCACTGGATAAAAAAAGAATTAAGAGAAGAACAACAAATTCAAACACTCCGGATCGGCGAAGAGATTTTAACAAAATTTTTAAAGAAAAATAATCTTAAAGAGGATAATCCTGAATTTTTAGAACTTATTCCCAAATTAGGTTTTCATAACCTTGAAAGCCTGAAAATGAGCGTTGGCAGGGGCGATTTTATTGTTGAAAATATCGCCAAGAAATTATTTCCTGAAAAAACAGGCGTACCGGAAAAGAAAGACAGTTTTTTTGTAAAATTTCTAAAACGCGCCCGCAGCGAAAGCGCTATTCGTGTGCAAGGTATGGATAATGTTCTTATTCATTTTGCTAAATGCTGTCAACCTGTTCCAGGCGATCATATTATTGGTTATTTAACGCGTGGGAAAGGCGTAACAATCCATCGCGACGATTGTAAAAATATGGCTAAATTGTTTGAGGATAGTGAAAGAATTATCGAGGTCGAGTGGGATATTGAAAAAGAGCAAAAATTTCAAGTGCATTTATCAATTTTGGGCGAAGATAGAAAGAATTTATTAAAGGATATTACGCTTTGTATGGCAAAGCAGGATATTAATATACTTATCGCTAACTTTGCCACCGAGGATATGTACGCAAAAGGAAATCTCAATATTGAGGTAAAAGATTTACATCATTTAACAAAAATAATTAATAGCATCCGCAAAATTCACGGCGTTTTTTCCGTGGAACGTGTGGAGAATGTATCATCATTGTCTATTTAGTAGATCATAAAACTTGAAAATATTATTATTTCTCTTTAGTTTACCCCATAATTTATTGTTTAAATATCGTATTATTTAGCTAAAAAAAACAAATAAATTACATTGAAATGGTTTTAAAACATTATTTTTAAAACCATTTTATTTAAATATAGATCATTGGAATTTAGAATTTGAAATTTACTATGGGCAGCTCTGTGAATAATTAAAATTGTAAATTAATT
>JAUXGF010000197.1 GCA_030622395.1 Calditrichaceae bacterium | reverse complement strand
GAGTTATTTAATTATATTAAAGATACAATTTCAAAGTTAACAAATCAAGCTAATATATTAATAATTATTAATATATATTGAACTTATGTCATCTTTTATTAAACAATAATAGACTTTTTATTTATTCGACAATAGTTAATGGAACTTTATTTTTTTTTGATTTAACTTCAAATTTATAATGATAAAAAGCAACGATTGCTCAAATTAATATCAGACGCCTTTCTAATAATCTCGTAAGATTTCTTCCGGTTATTATTCCTAAGCCGGTCAAGCCAAGACCAAATCTGAAACATAGGGATATAAGTTGGATTAAAATAAATATCTCGCAATCCCTTGATACAAAAGGCGTTTTAGGAATTAGGTTAAAATATTTTTCACAAAAAATCAAAGACTTAATTGATAAGGTACTAATTCGTAATTCGTAATTAATTTAATCACACTTCTCTATAATTATAAATCAGGTTTTCTCTAAAACGCTTTGTTTATCTATTACTAATAATTTTTCGAAAAGGATAGACTAAGAATATATTTGCCGACAGCCTGCCAATAACCAAAGCAATTGCAGCGGATACGGCGCCGATCATATCAAAATATTGTATACACAAGGCAACCAACAATAGTATACCGGAAACTTCTATCACGCTTGCTGTAGTAATTGGATTTGTTCTGCGGGCATTCACTAATATAGAACGCTGAAATGAAATAAATATTGTTAGAGCGGGCATAATAGTCAAAATCATTGCCGGTAGTATGGCAAATTCAGTCAACTCAAGCGATAGTCCAGAGATTGACTTAAACCATACGTGTGCCAGCGGGGTAAAGGCAATCAGAGCTAAAACAGCGGTAAGTATCCCGCCTATTAAAACCGCAAAATTTCTTAACGGAATATATCCTTCATTATTTTTTCCTAAGAAGGTGATTCCCACTTCCTGATAAGATAAACCAATGCTTCTAAAAATAAACACTAATGAATTAACCACCGGCAGAACAGCCAGGGATTCAATAGCAAACCGGCTTTGTCCCACAAAAAAGATCACCATAGGATGAACGCCAAGTCCGATTATTGAAGTTAAAGCAAGGGGATAATAAAATTTTAAAATGCACCGATAAGTTAATCTATTATCAAGTTTACTTAACGGCAGGTTAGAGGATTTTATCTTTTTTACAATAGATTCAGCCATAATACGACTGGCTGCAGCTTCCATAATCACTCCAATAGAAAGAGCTGCTGCGCCGACATAAACGCCTTTGGTTTCAAAGAACAGGTATAAAGTTAAAGCCGTCGCCGTCATAGCGCTGAGACGTATGATAGTTCCGTAAGCGACCCGCCGGGTTAAATTATTCCTAATCAAAACGCCCTGGTAAAACCGCCTGTAACCTATGGCGGCGGGCCAGGGTATTAATATTATCAAAGCATTATGAGTTAAATCGGCAATAGCTTGGGGGAGATTAATCAAGTTTATAGTTATGAAATAAAATATTGGAGGATAAAGTATAATAAACATTACCACGCTGATAATGACGTTTAAAGCATAAGTAAATTTTTTCAACTTTAAAAATGAATGAAAATCATTTACTAAGGCGGTCGAAGCGCTCATAATCATTATAACAGGCGCTTCTAAAATAAGTGCAAATGAAAATGCTACGCCGTAAGCCGCCAGATTATACTTGGGCTCGGCTAAGCGGGCGATGACTGCGGCTAAAAAAGGACCCTCTACAGCCATCATAATCCAGGTAGCTGCCAAGGGCGCCCAGAAAAGAAATATCTTTTTTAAATTTAAACGCTCTATATTTTGATACATAAGAAGATAATTTAGCAATTCTATTTAAATTAGGCAAAAATAGTAAAAAATTGAAGGAAACACATCTTTGGTTGGGAGATGAACTCTTTATAAAGATTAAAGAAGCGTCACCACGCAAGAGGCGGAGAACGGGGAGCGGAGAGCGAAAAGCGGAGAGCGGAGGTTAAGAAAAGAGCATTACGTAATTCCGCTATACGCTCTACGCTTTACGGCTCACGCCTTAGCTTTAACACACTGATTTCTTCCTTTTTTCTTTGCCCTGTACAGCGCTTTATCGGCTGCTTCAATGACGCACTTTGGCGTTTTACATACCATCGTTCTTTGAGCAATTCCTATACTGACGGTTATATGTACCTTTTTGGTTGTAATCTCTTTTTTGCCGCGGTCTTCAGGCGATTTTTTCCGGCGGATTGTTTCCGGCATACGAAGATAAAAATTCATTTTTGACAACTTTTCACGCATTCGATCAACATGCCAGAAAACGTCTTCAATTTCCATCCCTCGAAATATAGCCGCAAATTCCTCACCGCCATATCTATAGATACGCGAACCGCTTTCCTCGTATAAATGCTGCGCTGCATAACGCAATACATTATCGCCCTCTGTATGACCGTATTTATCGTTGAATTTTTTAAAATGATCTATATCGATCATAGCAATTGTATACCTTCTGCCAAGCTTTCTTAAATGCTCGTCAAAACTACGCCGGTTGGGCACGCCTGTTAATTCATCAATATAAACTTTATGCCAGTACAATTTATGGATGGAATATAGAAACACTATACCCATAATTGAATAGGATACAGCATTGAATGTCTGCGTTTCAATATTAATCACTGTTGCAGCGGCAGAAATATTAAGCGCTAAAAATAATGAAATAATTGAGATAAGAACGGCGGCCTTAAAAACCATAATCGTCTTATTAGGTTTCAGGATAAAAAAAGACGCCAGTCCGGCTAAAAGCAGCCAGTTATAATCCGGCAGATTCCAACATTCCATTTCAATAATTGGATGGACTGTTAATATTTTTTCTATAAGACCCGAAGGATAGCTGGCAGCCAATATGCATAAAAACAGTGAAATCAACACAAGCGCAAAACGTATAAGACCATACATGCCCAGTATATATCCTTCTTGAAATAAAAATATTAGCAGCACAGTTAAAGGCGCCATTACAGAAAATGATTGGGCAAAAATATTTAACTTCATTGCAGGCAAAAAAGCAATACCGGTCTGATTTAAAAACAGGTAGCTTGTTATCCATAAAAGCGCCGTAAAGAAAATACGCGTTTGATTTAAACGGATACCAAGAAATGCAGAAATTATAAACAGAATGTACGGCAGCAGGAAGAATATATCATATAATTGAGGTTTGTTCTCATAAGCGGGTATATATTTTTTTATAAGAAAATATAACAAGGGAGAGAGTGAAATAAATAAATAAAATATTAGCCGCTGAATTTTTTTACGCATTAACTATTTACCTTATAAATCAAAAATGATTTAGCGTCATTAATAAATTGCAGGAAATTAAATTCAATTCTCGGTTGATTTTAAGATAACTTCACCTGTTTGAATCGAAAACAAGGGAATTTGTACAGATCATACCTTAGTTTAAGGTCGGTACAAAATTTTATTACAAAGATTAATTAAAGCGTCACCATGTGTGTATCAGAGACCGCTACGCTTAACTCTGATACAAGAGTAAATAATAAACCGCCTGATGCGCCGTCCTGATTAATCGGGAGGCAGGGACAAGCATCAAATAAATTACAAATTCAAATAATGAAATTACATCCCTACCATTCCATTAATTCAACAATTCTGTTCTTCCCCATTCCAGCACTCCAATTCTTCTCCAAACCATTACTCCATTACTCCATCAATCCATTACTCCAATTCTTCATCTGCTTAACTATTACTTATTTTGTAGTCATGACGAATACGCCGTCCCAGCCATCCCCGGGCGGATTTTCTTTAAACACATGGCAGCGCTGTAAGTAACGCTTAGAAGGTCCGTCATAAGTTTTTATAGAAAGGGCTTGCTCAAAGTAATTAATTGCCAAATCCCAATCTTGTTTCAAATAGCTGTTAAAGCCTTGTTGGAAGAATTCCAATATCCGCATCATATCATCAGAAACGCCTCTTTCTGTTGTGCCAAGCAGTTCATAAACTTTAACCGGCTCAGTTTTACCCTTTACACGCAGTAAATCTAAAGCACGTGTAATAATTTTATCTCCAGCCATAGCGCAGGTTTCCTGACCAATCATAATCATACTGCCGTATTCTTTATTTGCCGGTTCTAAGCGGGCGCCTAAATTGACCGCGTCTCCCATCACAGTATAATCAAACCGGGTTTCTGATCCCATATTACCGACAACCATAGGGCCGGTGTTAACGCCTATGCGGGCGGTTAATTCCGGTTTGCCCTGTTTGCGCCAAAACTTGCGCATCTTAGCCAATTTGATTTGCATATCAATAGCTGTAGCGCAGGCATTATAGGCATGATTGCCATGTGAGACAGGCGCTCCAAAAACGGCCATTATTGCGTCGCCTTCGTATTTATCGAGCATACCGTCGTATTTAAAAACAATATTGGTCATTTCCGTTAAATAGGCATTGAGAAGATGAACCAATTCTTCAGGAGATAATTGTTCGGAAATAGTTGTGAATCCCGCCACATCACTAAATAGTACGGTACAATTTTTTTTCTCACCGCCTAATTTAATCTTTTCAGGATTGGCTAATAATTCATCTACAACGGATTTAGTTACAAAACGTGAAAAGGTTGTGCGAATAAAACGTTTCTTTTTTTCCTCTGTCATATAGCGGTACATATAAACAGCGGTAAAAGTTAAAAATATTGTTAATAAGGGCGTAATCATCTCCACCCATAAATTGTTGTTCATTAATAAAACAGAGGTTATAATCACATGACCAAAACCAACTGCGAAAATCAACAAAATGCTTAATACCGGTCCGGCATAGCTCAATAAAACGCCTAAAATAACGCCTAATGCAATCATAATTAGAAAGGTTTGGAAATTGCTCAAATGATGCACGAAATTTTGCTGCAACAGGGTATATAATAAATTGGCATGAATTTCCACTCCGGGAAAAGCCTGCATGAAAGGTACACTTCGCAAATCATAAAGACCGGGCACTGTGGTGCCGATTAATACAATTTTATCCTGAAAATATTCCATTGGAAGACGTTCCTTTAAAACATCATAGAAACTGATATAGCGGAAAGTTTTGAAACTCCCAAAATAATTAATCATCATATTTCCCTTGGAATCCACCGGTATTTCGCCTAAATATGCCCCTTCCCGAAAAATATCCATGTTTTGCCGTTCATTAATAGCAAGAGAATCAATACCGGCTAAATCTAAAAACATCTTGAAAGCTAACGAAGGATAAAGATGATTGTTAAAATTTGTAAACAAATGGATGCCGCGCACCACTCCGTCAATATCAGCCCTAAAATTTACATGACCGCATCCCCGGCTGGCATTAAGCAATTCAATAAACTCGTTTTCAAAACGGTCTTCACGCCTGAACCGTTCCATTTGTTCGAGCGGAAACTGATAATAGAACCTCCCAGCTTCAAATCCCTGAGGTTCATCATCCATAACATAACGCCAATTCAACGAATCCTCCATTTCAAAATAAAGGGCGTTATAGATATTTCCAGCCTCTGCCACTGTATTAACAAATTCCACATCATCCTCAGGATGCCATATATCGCGATCAAATAAAATATCCATACCGATTGTCACAGCGCCGCCTTCATTTAAAAATTTAATCACCTTCGGGTAATACGATCTCTGCCACTGTGAAAATTTACCCAACTTTGATATGCTGCGACCGTCGATATCAACAATAACAATATCTTCGATACTCTGCTCCGGAACATCGACAATCTTCTTTTTAACCCGCCAATCATAAGTTTTAGCTTCATAAGAATACAATAATTCATCTGCAACATATTTTGCTAAAATCCAGATTACTATGGCTGATATTAATCCTAAGAACGCTCCGCTAATAACTTTTCTTAAATGCTTTTTGAGCATTACGCCTCCTTTTTATATATACTTAGTGTCTGAACGAAAAGACACTTTTTTGTCATTTCGACCGAAGGGAGAAATCTGTAACTTCAATATTTATAACGCTAAATCCCGATTCTCGGGACGCTCCGCTTCGAAATGACGGTTT
>JAUXGF010000386.1 GCA_030622395.1 Calditrichaceae bacterium | reverse complement strand
GGGAAGGGTTACCCCGAAATATCGGGATGCAAGCAGGGATGGGTAATAAAAATGCGCAGGTATCATTTGTTGTTCATTATTTGGATATAATGTACCATTGAAATATAAGGAGAGAAATCATGAAATCATTAACAGCGATTTTGACAATTTTATTTGCTTTTTCCAGCTTAACAGCCCAGGAAAATCTGACTGCCAAACAGATAGCGGACAAATCGTTTAACGCCACAAAACTGGAAGGCTCGGAGGCAGTATCCACAATGACAATTATCGACAGCAAGGGCAGGGAACGTGTAAGAAAAATCGCCCAGGTTACCAAACTGTACCAAAACGGCGATACCGAGAAAAAACTAATCCGTTTCCTATCCCCGGCGGATGTAAAGGGTACCGGTCTGCTTACTTATGATTATAACGATAAGGACGACGATATCTGGCTATACATGCCGGCGCTCAGAAAAACCAGACGCATAATCAGCAGCGGGAAGGCTAAAAGCTTTATGGGTTCGGAATTCTCTTATGCCGATATTACGCCGCCAACGTTGGATGACTTTAATTATAAAAAGTCAGGCGAAGAAGAAGTAGCGGGAACAATCTGTTGGAAAATTGAAATGATTCCTAATAATGACGATATTGCGGATGAAAACGGCTTTTCCAAAAAAATATCATTCATTGGGAAAAATGATTTTGTCATCCGTAAGGCAATCTATTATGACCTGGATAAAGAACTGCATAAAGAGCTCACAGTGAAAGAGATTAAAAAACTGGATTTAAAGAATCACAAATACCGCCCGATGCATATCGTTATAGTGAACAAACAGAACGATAGAAAATCCATTCTGAAAGTGGATAAAATTCAATTTAAGCCGTATGTTAAAGATGAGTATTTCAGTACGCGATATTTAGAAAGGGAATAATAATGCTTAAAGGATCAACAATTTTTCTTACTATCTTTATCTTTTTTATTTTCTCAACATCAAATGTTTTGGGAAAAGATCAGAAGTCAAAAGAGCAAACAAGCGGCGCAGGCGGCATTCGAGCTGCTTTTCTAAATAAAGGAATTAACATCAATGCTATTTATACCGGAGAAATCCTATCAAACTTACAAGGCGGTATAAGCCGCGCTTCCGAATATCTTGGTGTTGTAGACCTAATGATTTCAATTGATCTTTATAAATTAGTCAATTGGAAAAACGCTGCGTTTTATACTGATATATTAGGGATTCACGGCGGGAATCCCAGCGACCATTCCGGTGATTTTCAGGGTGTGAGTAATATTGCGGCTTCCAACAACTGGAAGATATTTGAAGCCTGGTTACAGCAAAAAATTATTGAGGATAAATTATCAATCTTAACAGGAATCTACGATTTGAATGCCGAATTTGATGTAATCGAAATATCGAGTCTGTTTATTAACAGCTCTTTTGGCATGGGGCCGGAGCTTTCACAGAGTGGGAAAAACGGCGTTTCAACATTCCCTCACGCTGGTCTGGCATTTCGGATTAAAGCGCAGCCTGCCGAGCATCTATATATTCAAAGCGCTGTTATGGATGGTGTGCCTGGTGATCCTGAAAATCCCGGCAGTACATCATACACTATTAAAAAAGAAGACGGCGCCTTGTTTGCATCTGAAATTGCTTACATAACAGGCGAAGAAAAAAGGAAATACCTTCCCCCTAGCTCCGAACGTAAGCAAAGACGCCGCCGCCCTTATGGCATTGGCAGGCATAAAAGGCCTTTTCAGCGAAAAGGACGCAACCGTCAATTTAAACAGACGCCGGGCGTTGAAATTCCATGTAAAAATTATAGTAAAATCGCCGTTGGTGGATGGTATTACACATCTGATTTTGATGATTTATTCGACTGCGATGAATTCGGAAATCCAATCCGGCAGAAAGGAAACTGGGGAATCTATGCGCTGGGAGAAAAAGTTCTGTTTTCTAATGAAGATAATCCGGCTCAGGCTCTAAGCGCTTTTATGCGCGTTGGAATTGCAGATAAAAACATAAATCAGATTGATACTTACTTAGGCGCCGGAATGGTATATTCAGGAATTTTTTCAAAACATTACAATGATCAAATTGGCTTTGCAGCAGCGGCAGTCCATAACAGTGAAAAATTCAGAGAAGCAAAATCTGCAGCCGGAGAAACACAGGATAAATGGGAAATAGCGCTGGAATTATCCTACCGGGCTCAAATCAACAAATGGTTTTCAATGCAACCAGATTTTCAATATATTATCAATCCGGGATTTGATTCTTCGCTAAAAAACGCGCTGATTATGGGGGCGAGAATAGAAATTTCATTATAATTACGCAGCCCGAATAATTCATAAATTACCGCCACTTCCGAAGGGATCCCTTTCGGGAAAAGACACTGCCCGATTAATCGGGATGCAAGCAAAGTCACTAAGAACTATTAAATTATGAATAGTTTTATTTAGAAATTAAATTTTGTTTCATTATTTTATGCTTTTGCTTTAAGTCCTGATTAGAATGGCGCTTTGTGTCTTGGAGTCTTAGTGGCTATCAATAATTCAGGGTAGATTAATATTTAAAAAAATTGAAAGGAAAAATAGATGGATAGAACAGTATGTCCTGTATGGGTTGGTTACCTTCTTTTAAGTCCGATGAGAAAATTATCTCAAAATCCTAAAAAGATATTTAGCCCATACATTAGGGAAGGAGTGCAAGTTATGGATATTGGATGCGCAATGGGCTTCTTTAGTTTGCCCGCTGCGCGGATGGTTGGCTCGAATGGGAAGGTTATCTGTGTGGACGTGCAGGAAAAGATGATTAAGTCGCTTCAAAAACGGGCTAAGAAAGCGGGCCTATCAAATAGAATTGAAACACGAATATGTAACCATAATTCTTTAGGTCTGGATGACTTTAAAGAAAAAATAGATTTTGCATTTGCGTTTGCCGTTGTACACGAAGTTCCAGACGCCGCCGGTTTATTCTCGGAAATAAACGAAACGTTAAAGCCGGACGGAAAGCTTTTAATAGCGGAACCAAGCGGGCATGTATCGGAAAAGGATTTTAAGATAACTGTTTCGATTGCTGAACAGAATGGTTTTAAGGTAAACGAAAACCCCCGGATAGGCCGCAGCCACGCTGTTATTTTGGAAAAAGGAAATGTTAGGGAATAAGTAATTCATCTGTTTCAGGTGACAGTATATACTTTTCTTGTATCAGAGTTAAGCAAAGCGGTCTCTGATACACACGGGGGGAATTATTCCGGCAGGCGTAAGGGCGAAGCGTTTCAGGCAACGTCGTCACGTATCAGAGACCGCTTCTGATACGAGGAAAGAAGTAGAAAGTAGCCCCAAAGGGGTCGCTGCGCGAGAAGCAGGAAGTAGTAAGTAAGAAGTAGGAAGTAGGAATTTGGAATTAGCCCCGTAGGGGCGGAATGTTTGTAGAAAAAGATATCCCCCAAAAAAGGGAAGCCCCGTTCCCCACAGGGAGGCTGCGCCTGGGGCGGTATGAATTTTTTAATTAACGCCTGCCCCTGCCTGCCAGCGGGCACGGCACCTCTGGTAGGGAGCGCAAAAGAATGGAATCCTAAAGATTGGAATTTATTATTTAAGATTTGTTATTTCCGGTTTATCTGTCTTAGGG
>JAUXGF010000051.1 GCA_030622395.1 Calditrichaceae bacterium | reverse complement strand
GATGATTTATACAAAAAATGAAACCGAGGATTTAACGAAAGACCAAATTAAAATACTTAAGTCATTAGTGGAAGGTGAAATAAAATGAATGATAAATTATTCCAAGAATTAATGGATAGTGTAAAAGAAGGTGGGGCAATTCTTCGTGGTGACGCAAAACCAAGCCGCGTTTTTGATTTTGAAAATCCTGATGTTAAAGCTATCCGGGAAAAATATGGCCTGTCTCAAAACAAATTTGCTAAATTACTCGGTATAAGTGCATCCACTCTTCGAAATTGGGAACAGGGAAGGCGAAAACCAGAGGGACCTGCTCGAATTTTATTATCTGTTGCTGCAAAGCACCCGGAAGCAATTTTAGATTCAGTTTACCAATAGTGTCATCAATCCTATAATTTCAATTCAGGCGTCCAACGTAATAAGGCATGGATTGCTGCGACGTTTACCATAAATCTATCTATTTCTAAAAGCTAAGCCAGCATTCCATGCCGGTGTTGCCGGCCCGTTCCGCAGGCGGGGATAACCCCGCCTTTTCCGGAAGACTTTACTTATTTGAAATTTATAATTATTAGTATGGAGGTTTTGGAAGGTGTTTCCAAACAGATGACTCTATTTTTATCAAAAGTAAGTGAATATAGCGGTTTCTCGTTTATGCTAAAAAGCAGTAAATTTGAAAATCATACTTATGACCGATGACCTAAAAATTCAAATCACCGCTAAAACCTTTAAGATATGTTTGAGATTTAAAAAGTGTGGATATACTGGAATAGTTGTAACTCCCGATACTTCGGGGAAGTGGTTTGTTGAATGATAATGAAATCCCGTCTGTTGTAGCAAAGCGGAAATCCCGCTTGCGGGGCGGGGTTGTTTAACCACTTCGTTCTGAGAGTTGAGCGTTTTTTGCGAAATCCTCGATTTATCGGGATTATACCGCCTGTCCCGATTCTTTTTATCGGGGATACATATTTCTTAAACCAATTACTGATCGGTATACTAAAAGATTTCTTCCAGATTTTAGCGATTCGCGCCAATCATTTTTTAAACGATTCGATAATCCCGCCGCCAAGCAGTTTGTCATTATCATAAAAAATAACGGATTGTCCGGGAGTAACGGCTTTTTTGGGCTCGTCAAAAACAACCCTTATTTTATCTTTGGCAATAGAATAAACAGCCGCCATGCTGCCGGAATCATTATAGCGTATTTTTACTAATGCACGCACCCCACTCTTTGCATCAGCTATGCTTATAAAATTGACTGTTTTGGCGGTTAATTCTTTTGAATATAAATATTTTTCTTCCCCGATAACAACTTCATTTTTAGACGGATGCGTTTCGATAACATACATAGGTTTACCAAAACCCTTGCCTATGCCGCGGCGCTGCCCTATTGTAAAAAAGGGATAACCGGAATGTTTACCTAATTTTTCACCGTTAACGCCGATTAAATTTCCATTAGAAAATTTATTTTCCAAACCGCTGACCGCATTATTTAAAAACCGTTTATAATTATTATCAGGGATAAAACAAATTTCCATACTTTCACTTTTATCAGCCGCATGCAAGCCGCGCTTTTTGGCAATGTCCCGCGCCTGTGCTTTTGTTAAACCGCCTAATGGAAAAATTGTGCGAGCCAGATTTTCCTGTGACAATCCCCAAAGCGCATAAGATTGATCTTTTTTCGGATCAACCCCGCGCAGCAATTCATAACGTTTCAGCTTATCGTTATAATGAGTTCGGGCATAGTGCCCGGTGGCGATAAAGTCCGCCCCAAATTCCAGCGACTTCTCTATAAGCGCTTCCCATTTGATTTTAATATTGCATTGCACACATGGATTGGGAGTGCGCCCGGCGATATATTCATTAATAAAATTATCAATAACATGTTTTTGAAATTGGCGGTTAAAATTGAGGATATAATGAGGAATGCCGATTTTAGCGCAAATCATTTTAGCGTCATTAGCGGAATCGAGCTGGCGGAGGTCGTTTTCGCGGTTAATATTTCTCGCGGCTAATTCACAATCCCACAGCTTCAAAGTGATTCCGATACAGTTGTAACCCTGTTCTTTCAACAATAGCGCAGCTACGGAACTATCCACGCCGCCGCTCATGGCTATAACGACGGTTTTATTTAGAGGCATAAAATCGTTTGATTTTTCATTTTAAACTAAGTTTTTAGTTATTAAAATTTCACTGCCCTTATCAGTAACATTAAATTGTATATCATCCATAAGCATTTTAACTAAATAGATACCCCTCCCGTTTTCGGCTAATAAATTTTCAGGGGCAAGCGGGTCTTTTATCATGTTCGGCTTAAATCCTTTGCCTTCATCCTTAATTGAAATACCCATTTTTTTTTTATATAGATTGAATGTAAGAACAACCTTCTTTTTGATATTATTTTTGTTGCCGTGATGAATGGCGTTATTGAATAATTCAGTTATCGCAATGGACAGGTCATCTATTGAAGATTCGTCAAAACCGGCTTCCCCGGCGATTTCTACAGTGATAGATTCTACTTTTTCTAAATATTTATTACTACTTGGGAAGGTAATAGAAAATTTATTATTTTTTAATAAAGGCATATAATTCTCCGTAATAATATAAATTTAGATAACAGCGGCATTTATGTCAAAATAAATCGTAACAGTGAAGAATTGGAGTGATGGAGTGGTGGAATAATGGAGTATTGGAGTGATGGTTAAATGGCTAAATTGATAGTAAAACAATCCTTCCCTGCCGGCAGGCAGGGTCACGGCATTACTCCATTACTCCAACCCTCCAGTACTCCAATCTTTATCCATCCATTAATTCATCAATTCATTAATTCAATTCTTCCATCATTTCCATCTTTAATTGTGAATTTTATTAAAAAATTTGTAAATTCTTAGCCTACAATTTTATTATAAGTTGTGTCTGAACAAAAATGCCTCTTTTTCGTTCAGATACTAAAATTAAATTACGAACTAATTATTTGGGAGCTGATATTGAAAGACATAATCAAAGCGCACCTGCCCTGGGTTTTAATAATGCTGGCAATTATAATCCAATCATCAATAAGCAATATAAAATTGCCGGACGTCGGTATTAATTTTGAGGATAAACTGGCTCATTTTATTGTGTTCGGCATATTAGGCTGGTTCCTGGCAAGGGGCATGTTTTTAACGCAGAATAAATTTATAAATAAATATTTTTTTATAACTATTCTCCTGATTGGCTGGATTTTTGCGTTTACAGACGAATGGCATCAATCTATGGTGCCGGGAAGAGACGCAGATTGGAAAGATTGGATTGCCGACGGTCTTGGCATACTATTTTTTACCTTCCTTTACCATTGGCGTTATAGAAGAAGAAAAAAAGCAGGTTTGATAAGTTAATCATCTAATTTAAAATAATGAAAACGATTGTTTATTTTTGTGATTTTGATTTATATATTAGGGATGTTTTTTAGATAAAGGACAGCTTAGTTATATCTGTAAATTAAGTTTGGATGAGAATGATTTTAAATAAATAAAATCAATTTATTTCTATTAATTAATGTCTGAACAAAAAAACACAGTTTCCTTTCAGACGCTAATTATTCTCATAATATTTCATAGTTATAAAACATTTAACATTTACGAGAAAGGATCCGAACAATGGCACAAGACAAATCTTTCAACGCATTCGAAATGGCTCAGACCCAATTCGACAAAGTTGCTGACATGCTTAATTTAGATCAAGGCACAAGAGACTTGCTGCGTAATCCGTTTAGGGAATATCATTTTGGTATCCCTGTGCGCATGGATGATGGAGCTGTAAAAATTTTCCGCGGTTTCAGATGCCAGCATAATGACGCCCGCGGCCCGGGAAAAGGCGGCATTCGTTTCCATCCGCAGGAAACTATTGACACAGTGCGGGCATTATCGATGTGGATGACCTGGAAAACAGCGGTTGCCGATATACCCTTAGGCGGCGGAAAAGGCGGCGTTATATGCGATCCACATCATTTAAGCGCCCTCGAACAAGAGAAAATTTGCCGCGGCTGGGTGCGCCAAATCGCTAAAAATGTAGGACCTTTAGCTGATATACCAGCGCCGGATGTAATGACCAGCGGTCAGCACATGTTATGGATGTTAGATGAATTTGAAACTATCCACGGTAATAAGTACCCGGGTTTTATAACAGGCAAACCGGTTGGTATGGGCGGATCATTAGGAAGAACCGAAGCTACCGGATACGGCGTAATATATACCCTAAGAGAAGCTTTAAAAGAATTGGGGATCAATCCTAAAGAGACGACCGCCAGTGTGCAGGGTTTCGGCAATGTCGCTCATTATGCTATTAAACTATATAGCGAAATGGGTGGAAAAATTATTTGCGTATCATGCTGGGATCAAGACGATCAGAAATCTTATACATATAAAAAGAACGACGGTATTGATTTGGATGCGCTGCTCAGCATTACAGATCGTTTTGGCGGTATTGATAAGAACAAAGCACGTGAATTGGGTTACGAACAATTGCCCGGCGAAGCCTGGATTGAACAGGATGTGGATATTTTAATTCCAGCGGCTCTGGAAAATCAAATTACCGCTGAAAGCGTTAATAAAATCAGTAAACGCGTTAAAATTGTAGCCGAGGGCGCTAACGGTCCGACCACGCCGGAAGCGGATAAAGTTTTAAAAGAACGAAACGTTTTTGTTATACCCGATTTTTTAGCCAACGCCGGCGGCGTAATTTGCAGCTATTTCGAACAAGTACAATGCAATATGAATTACTTCTGGGAAAAAGAAGAGGTACTGGAAAAACTTGACGCCAAAATGACTTCCGCATATAAAGCGGTCAGCGATTTGGCAAAGAAGAAAAACATTTTTACACGGGACGCCGCTTATGTTATTGCCATCAACCGTGTTGCGCAAGCCTGTAAGGACCGCGGCTGGGTATAATCTTTATTAGGTGAAGAATTGGAGTAATCGGTGATCGGTGAATTGGTAATAGGTGGTTGGTTATTATGAGGGCGTAAAAAAATGCATGTAAACAGTTTTAAGGATTTAGAAGTTTACAAATTAGCCCGCCAATTATCGCTTGAGATTTTTAAGATTTCAAGAAGTTTTCCTAAAGAAGAAATGTACTCACTAACAGATCAGATAAGACGCTCATCCCGTTCTGTTGGCGCTCAAATATCGGAAGCATGGGCTAAACGTCGTTATACCGCTCTGGAAATGGTTTGTAAAAATGAATAGCGGTATAACTGTCAATACGAAATGGTTAAACTGCCCCGCATACGGGATTTCATTATCATTCAACAAACCATTTCTGTTCCAGTATATAAGAAGCATTTTATAAGCAAGTTGACAGATTCTGACGGAGAACAGCAAGAGACACAACATTGGATTGAAACAGCATTTGATTGTGGATATTTAACTGCGGAGCTTAGAGATGATTTAATAGGAAATTATGAGTCAGTTGGTCGAATGTTGAATTCAATGATTAATAAAGCTGATAGTTTCTGCTCTCAAAACAGCAATAAACCGATAACCGATTACCAAATCACCCCGGTATAAGCTGAACGGTTACAATTTGTTTTTCTCTGATACGAGGGAAAACAGCAATAACTAACTGGTAACCGATCACCGATAACTGATTACCGATTACCAAATCAACCTGGCATAAGAGCGGTTACAATTTATTTTTAACATCCGGTGGTTTATTGCCATCGGATGTTTTGTTTTTGGAGAGTTTTTTTTGTATTATTTACCAGTATAATTTTACAGGGAAATAGAATCAATGATGACCACGCCCCCAAAATCATTAGATAAGTTAATTTATAACTTAGAAGAACGTGTTAAAGAATTAAACTGTATCTATGAACTCGAAGAAATCCTTCAACGAAGCAACCTGAGTATAGACGAAATATTTAATGAACTTATCCTTATTATACCCTCAGGGTGGCAGTGTTCTGACAAATGTGTAGTTCGATTTTTATACAGGGACTCTTACTATCAGCCTGAAAATTTCAAAGAAACGCCCTGGGTATTATTTTCCGAGATCAAAGTAGAGGAAAGAACTGTAGGTAAGATTGAAGTTTACTACACTGAAAAGCAACCTGATGCGGATATAGGCCCATTTTTAAATGAAGAGCAGCAGATGCTTAATTCTATTGCTTTAAGGCTTGGTCATTACATAATGCACCAAAGACTGAAATTAGTATTTGACAAATGGGAAACGACAAAGCAGGACTTATCGAAAAAAAAATCTGGTGAATGGAAAGTTGTGCTTGAATTATTACAAAGAACAGACCTTGATTTTTTCCATCGCGTTTCCAGAAAAATGTTAAACCATCTTGTTTGGAATGAAATTGAAGAAGCCCAGGAATTGCTGCAACAATTTGATCCCCTTGCAGGATATAAGGGAAAAGACGTCTTAGGAGAGTCCAATGTTCCCTTAGATAAGCGCGCGCTTGGCAGTTCAACTTCCTTCAGCGCTAAAGTGTTTGAGATCGCTTCCAAACATTTAGACAATCAGGAAATTTTATCTCATATTCAAAAATGGATGCAGCAGGATAAGACTAGTTTTTTAGTCAGAACCGTTTCAAGTAACGATACATCTTTAAACGATATTAGCGAAGCGATCAGACGCTATTATCAGCTTACGCCGGAGGGCATGGATTTGACGCCCTCTGCAAAAATGGGCATTCGCGCTTCTTTAACCCGGCGTTTTCTCAGCGATCAACTTGAATTTATAAATATAGCAAAACATTATCTGCGGGTAACTGCTTTTAATAATCTGTTACAGTGTGTGATCTTCCCCACCGGCAGCCACGGCAAATTAGGCGGCAAAAGCGCCGGCGTGATCCTTGCCTATAGCATACTTAAATCATCTAAAGAGAATGAAGAAATACTAAAAAATATCAAAACGCCGAAATCATGGTTTATTACCTCGGACACTATGATTCATTTTATGCATTATAACAATCTTGATGAAATTCTTGAGCAAAAATATAAAACCATTGATGAAATCCGTAAGGAATACCCGCTTGTGGTTCAGCTCTTTAAAAATTCGCATTTTCCTCCGGATATTGTGCAGGGTCTATCTATGGCGCTGGATGATTTTGGAACAACACCGCTGGTGGTGCGCAGCTCCAGTCTTTTAGAAGACCGCTTAGGAACGGCTTTTGCCGGTAAATATAAAAGCCTGTTTATTGCCAATCAGGGCGGTAAACATGAACGTTTAGGAGCCTTGATGGACGCCATTGCTGAAGTGTACGCTTCTACCATTGGACCTGACCCTATCGAATACCGCTCCGAAAGAGAGCTGCTCGATTTCCATGAAGAAATGGGCATAATGATCCAGGAAGTAGTCGGAACACAGGTGGGCGATTATTACCTGCCGGCTTATGCCGGAGTGGCTTTCAGCAATAATGAATTCCGCTGGTCGCCGCGTATCAAACGCGAAGACGGGCTTGTCCGTATGGTGCCGGGCTTGGGCACGCGCGCCGTTGACCGCCTCGGCGACGACTATCCTGTTCTGATCGCGCCGGGACAGCCGGGTTTACGCGCCAATGTGAGCATTGATGAAATGGCTCGTTATTCACCCCAAAAGGTAGATTTAATAAATTTAAAAACAAACAAATTTGAGACAATCGAGATAAAAGAATTATTTAAAAAATTCGGCAACCAGTATCCCGCTGTGGAAAAAGTTGTTTCCATATATGAACATAACGACATTCGAAAGTCCTGCTTTAACGATGATTTTTCGCAAGAGGATATCATCGTAAATTTTGAGGGATTGATCAGCAATACGCCGTTTGTAAAACAGGCGCATACTATTTTAACTGTGCTGCAAAAAGCCCTGGCAACCCCGGTGGATATAGAATTTGCCTCAGACGGTAAAGACTTCTATTTATTGCAATGCCGCCCTCAAAGTTACTCTAAGAATATTGCCCCTTCTCCCATTCCTAAAAATATCCCCAAAGACCGTTTTATCTTTTCGGCTGACAGATATGTATCCAATGGAACAGTACCTAATATTAAATATATTGTGTATGTAAATCCTGAAAAATATAATGAATTGAGCGATCACAAAGAACTATTAGCTGTGGGCAGAGCCGTTAGTCGATTAAATAAACTTTTACCGAAAAAAGAATTTATTTTAATGGGTCCCGGACGCTGGGGCAGCCGCGGCGATATTAAATTAGGCGTAAGCGTAACTTATTCCGATATCAACAACACTGCGGCGCTGATAGAGATCGCCCGTAAAAAGGGAAATTACGTACCGGACCTTTCCTTTGGCACGCACTTTTTTCAAGATTTAGTGGAGGCTTCGATCCGCTACCTGCCCTTATATCCGGATGATCCCGGCATTGTTTTTAATGAAGAATTTTTAACTAAATCGCCTAACGCCATATTCGAAATCCTGCCTGCATTTTCACATTTAAGCGGCGTCATTCATGTTATTGAAGTGTCTCAGGCTAGCGGAGGAATGGTAATGCGCCTTTTAATGAACGCCGACATGGATAAAGCTGTTGGTATTTTAACTCCACCGGCTTCAGAAAATTTATCACAGCAAGAATTAGACGAACAGATTGAATCAACTGATGAAGATCATTTGAGCTGGAGACTGCTTATGGTTGATAAAATGGCTTCTCAAATTGATCCTGAACGGTTCGGGATAAAAGCGCTTTATCTTCTCGGCAGTACAAATAAAATATCAGCTTCGGACGGCGGTAATATCAAATTACTCGTTTATTTTAACGGGACTAAAGCTCAAAAGAAAGATCTTTTAAACTGGCTTGAAGGCTGGAGCTTATGCCTTGATGAAATGAATTATATGCGCACCGGATATAAAAGCGGCAAGCTGTTGGATATTCAATTTGCAGCAAACGATGAAATTATTGCCAAAGAAGAAATTGCCAAAGAGTATGATCTTATGTAATGTATAGGTGAAGAATTGGAGTACTGCCCTGCCCGCCGGCAGGCAGGGAGTAATGGAGTGATGGAAGAGACCTCAAAGATTTCCCAAACCTTTGAGGTCTTTAATGAATGGAAAAAGTGGAGTGGTGGATGGAGGAAGAAAGAAAAAAGTGGAAAACAAATGAAAACTATAAAAAGCTTTGACTGGATACTGAATATTATTAATGAAGTTATCATTATTAACAATGATTATACGGTTATATCTTGCGGAATAGAAATAAAGAATACACTTTTGGGTCACATTAAAAATATTAATTCGAATTTCTTAGATAACTTCATAGACAATAATGAAAAAAAAATAATCAAGGGAAAAATTGATTCGGTATTGGATAGCTTTAAATTTGATTCATTGGAATTGAAGAGCCTAACAAAAACATTATTTTTTTTACCGGCAAAATATAACAATGTTCCACATATCATCATTTCAACGAGTAAGCAAATCCTGCGCAATAGCATTATGGAACACGACTTAAAAGAAAGGATTAAAGAGCTGGAATGCTTATATAATATAAGTTCTGTGTTTGAGTTGACAGACAATCTTGAAGAAGCATTGAAGGAATCAATCCATCTCTTAAAAAACGGTTTTCAATTTCCGGAAAATATAAAAACGAGTATTAAAATTGACAATAAAATTTATGGTGACAAGATTTGCAAAGAAGATAAAGTCATAAAATCTTTAAGTAAGGATATTATTGTAAATAATAAAAAAAGAGGCCGGTTACACGTTTGCTATTTTAAAGAGTTCAATTTCGTAGAAGAAGAGGATAAACTTCTAAAAGAAATATCTGTTCTCATTTCTGAGGCGATTGGAAAAAAAGACCGCGTCAAAAACATAGAACAGCAAAGAAAACTTTTGTTAACAAAAAATAAAAAACTCCTTGAATTAACAGAAGAATGCGGTAAAAGCAGAAAAAGACTAAAAACGCTTTTTAACGCTATAACGGATACGATATTGGTAATCGATTCGAACTTCAATATCGAAATGACTAATAAAAGCGAGATAGAAGATTCCGGAAAATGTTATAAAAAAATATTCGCTAAAGACCGGCACTGCGATAAATGTCCGGCCATAAAAACATTTGAAACCCAAGAAGCTACAACAACAGAGATAGAAATATCCGGTCAATATTATTTACTTCAGGCTTATCCTATATTTAATGATAAAGGGGATGTTGAGAAAGTACTGGAAATCAGCCGGAATATAACCAAAGAGAAACAGATAGAATTGCAACTTCTGCAAACAGATAAATTAGCTTCTTTGGGAAAATTGGTATCAGGTATTGCGCATGAAATAAACAATCCGAATACATTTATCCGGGGAAATATAAAAATTATTAAAGAATCATTTGATGATATACTTCCCGTATTAGACAACTTATATGAAAACCAAAAAGATTTAAAAATAGCTCGTCTTGATT
>JAUXGF010000340.1 GCA_030622395.1 Calditrichaceae bacterium | reverse complement strand
GGGTCTGGCGGAAGGAATGGAAATTCCATACAGGCGTGGATTAGCTAAAAATCCTTTTATGGGACGAAGTTTTATTACCCCCAGCCAGGAACGGCGGGAAGAAATGGTGCGCCAGAAATTAAATCCTATAAAAGATATAGTAAAAGGAAAAAAGATTGCTGTGGTTGACGATTCCATTGTACGAGGAACCACCTCAAAGAGAATCGTAAAACTGCTGAAGAGAAACGGAGCTAAAGAAGTATATTTTATATCAGCTTCACCGCCGATCAAACATCCCTGTATTTACGGAATAGATATGTCGGTTAAAAAAGAAATTTTAGCTTCCAATTACAAGGTTAACGAAATTGCCCGCTACATCGGTGCCGACGCCGTGGTTTATCAAACCCTGGAAGATTTAAAAGAGATGTATAAAGATTTACCGATTTGCCACGCCTGTTTTTCCGGGGAATATCCAACCGGCGTAACTAAAGAACTTTTAGAGGAAATCGAAAAAGAAAAATTAGATTCCAACCGGGTTTAAGGATTAAAATTATATAAAAATATCATTAAGATATAGGTAACCGAAATGTAGAGACGAGGCACTGCCTTGTCTAAATAGTGCCTGAACGAAAAATAGCCCAAAATGTCATTTCGAAGCGGAGCGTCCCGATAATCGGGATGTAGCGTTATAAATATTGAAGTTAAAGATTTCTCACCCGATAAATCGGGATTCGAAATGACAAAAAAGTGCTTTTTCGTTCAGCCACTAAATATTCCCTATTCCCAATAAAAACAAAATTGTTATATTAAAAAATGTAATAAAATTGTTGGGGGTGATGGTTGGGGGTGATGAAAAAAAGACGAGGCAATGCCTCGTCTCTACATAAAAAATAGAATAGAAATAAATTTTACATGATAATCAAAAACGCAAAATATCTTAACTCACAGGGGAAATTTCAGGAAGGCGCAATATCTATCCGTAACGGCAGGATAGATGATTTAAATTGTAACCTGAAAGCTGGAAATACTGAAAAGGTAATAGACGCTTCAGGATTTCTTATCCTGCCCGGAGCTGTTGACCCGCATGTGCATTTTAGAGAACCGGGTCAATTATATAAAGAAGGAATTGCCAACGGCTCGATGGCTGCCTTGAAAGGCGGGGTAACTACAATCCTTGATATGCCAAATAATAAACCGCCCTGTTCTACAGAAAATAAACTCAGGCGAAAAAAAGAAATCTTTAGGGAAAAATGTCTTATTAATTGGGGATTACTGTTTCACGCCACACGTAATCAGCGAGGCGGTGCTGCAGATAAAATTGCTTCGGCTAAAATTTTTATGGCTAAATCTTCCGAGCATCCGGCAGTCACTTCAGTCGAGACATTAAAACAGATATTCAGCCGTTTTCCTGTTGTTTCTATTCACGCCGAAGATGAAACGAAATTTGACCACAGCGCAGGGAAAAAATATGTGCATCATATAAATCGACCGTGGACGGCAATTACTTCGGCTTTGCAGAAGATTGAAAAGGCGTATCTTGCCTTACCGCAAAAAAAGCGTCCGCGCGTTGTTATCTGCCATTTGAATACAGCCGACGATGTTGATTGGATTGCCGCGATGAAAAATAAAGGTTTTGACGTTTGGGGCGAAACCTGTCCGCATTACCTGTTTTTCACACAGAATGATTATATACGGAATGGGGCGAAGTATCAGGTGAATCCGCCCTTGCGGACTTACGAAGATCAACAGCATATTTTAGAAGGATTAAAAAAGGGGATAATCGACTTTATAGGAAGCGATCATGCCCCTCATTCTCCGGCGGAAAAAAGCAGCCTTAATCCGCCTTCGGGGATCGCCGGTATTGAGTGGCTTATGCCTTTTGTGCTGCATCTTGTTGATACAGGTATGATTGATTGGAAACGTTTTCACGAAATTATTTGTCGGAAGGCGGCGGATTGTTATTCCATTAAATACAGGGACGGAATCAAAGCAGGCAATTTTGCCGATTTAGTGTTTGTATCCAAATGCGAAAATCCGGCTAAAGCTGAAAGGATAATTACCCGCGCCGGGTTTAATCCATATTATAGCCATATTGATTTTAAATGGAAAGTGCAGACAACGATTGTGAACGGCGTTATAAAATATGACGGGAAAAAATTTTACAAAACTAAAAAGGGTATGGAAGTATAAAACCTAACCAATCCTGAGAGATAGGGATAAAATTTCATAGCCACGAAGACACAAAGACTCAAAGCTTAATGAATTAGTATCCGAACGAAAAAGCACAGTTTTGTCATTTTCCCACAGGGACGCCTGTGGCGCGATCCCGATTTATCGGGTGAGAAATCTTACATCTCTTGGAATTATTGAAGTTACAGATTTCTCCCTTCGCTCGAAATGACAAAAATGGACTTTCCGTTCAGGCGCTAATTATATTTACTTTGTGACTTAGTGTCTTTGTGGGTATCCTACTATGATAAAAAAATAGATACATGAGGTGGTTTAATGAAAGATATTTCAAAAAATGATTTTATCAGTTTTCTTATTGAAGAAGAAGCCTTACGGTTTGGAACGTTTACTTTGAAATCCGGTATGCGCTCGCCCTTTTTTATAAATCTCGGTGACGTCAGTTCCGGGAAAGGTTTGCATTATTTAGGTCATGCATTGGCTGGAACTATAAACAAACATTTTGAAAATGTTGATGTTCTTTTCGGACCGCCGTATAAAGGCATCACGCTTATCTCTGCCGCCGCCATTGCTTATAATGAGCGCTATAACAAAAATATTTCTATTTGTTATAATAGAAAAGAAATTAAAGCGCACGGCGAACAGGGTTTATTTATCGGCAAGATTCCCAAAAAAGAAAACAGGGTAATTGTGATTGACGATGTGCTCTCCACAGGCGGAACAAAGCTTGAAACAATCAAACTTATCGAAGATAAAATCGGTCTCAAACTGGACGGTATTGTTGTAACGGTAGACCGCAGGACGAAAGACGCCGGTAATGAGCTGGATCATTTAAAAATTTATTCCATTGTCAATTTGCTTGATGTTGTTTCGTATCTTGAGCAGGCAGGGGATAAGCGGGCGCAATTAATGCAAAAATTTTATGAGGGTACGTATGAGTAATAAAATAGTAAAAGTTATTCCGGCGCTGGATGTAACCGATCTTGACCGAATCAAAAAACTTGTAAGCGCTGTTTCAAATCTCGATATAATTTACGGATACAAAGTAGGTTTTTCGCTTGGCTTAAAATACGGGCTGCCAAGGGTTGTGGAAACAATAAGAGAATTTTCCGATAAGCCCATCATTTATGACCATCAAAAAGCGGGCACGGATATTCCCGATACGGGGCAGCTTTTTGCAGAAACTATGGATTCGGCGGGCGTTGATGAAGTAATCCTGTTTCCCCAGGCAGGGCCGAACACATTACACGCCTGGGTATCAGCGGTTATGGAAAGGGATTTGAGGGTTATTGTCGGCGGAGTTATGACCCATCCCGGCTACCTGGTTTCAGAAGGCGGATTTATCAGAGATGAAGCGGTAACGGAAATGTACCGCATGGCATACGATCAGGGTGTGCGCTCGTTTGTGGTTCCGCTCACCAAACCGCAGGCTGTTTTGAATTTATATAAGCAGGCAGGCTTGAATAATGAGTGTGAATTTTATTCACCCGGCTTTGGCAAACAAGGCGGGGATTTTAAGCAGTTTGATTTTCTGAAAAAACATTTTTTGATAATCGGGCGGTCGCTTTTGCAGGCGGAGGATCCCGGGGAGTATTTGAAAGATAAATTCGGCAATTGTTAATTTTTCCTTAAAAGAGATGTATGATTTTGGATTGTCGATTGAGGATTGAAGAAGTAAAAGATCGTAGATCAAAAGAGAAGTACGATTGGTGATTGGATATATAAGATTGAAGATTGTTCAGAGGATTCCTTCGGAGAAGATTTAAGAAGTTAAACTTCTGAGATCATAAATTTTTGATAGCTATGTGTTTTATTTACCCATTCATAGCCCTTCCCTAATACAATAGGGAAGGGAAAAAGATGTAAAATGCAAACCCACCCCTAACCCC
>JAUXGF010000260.1 GCA_030622395.1 Calditrichaceae bacterium | reverse complement strand
CTAAGACCGCTTGGCCTCCGACTTATTGAGGATTATTCATGTGAGACATCCTTTATAAATGACTGAACCGTTTTTAAACCTAAAGACCATAGCCAAGGGGCGGCGGCATATTGCCAAAAGTCTGCAAAGATAAAATGTGTTCAAATCAATAAAACTTAAAAGTCTGATTGCCTGCTGCCGACCGCTTGCCACTTTGAGTCCAATATACAGTGACTTGTTAAACCGCGCAATAAAAAATTAAGCCGGTATTTAAATTTGCTGAAATTTTAATAATGCAGTTATAAATAAATTCCTGCCAAATCCTTTAAAAATTATATCTATTTAAATTTCAAGTATCTTTCTTATTAAATTTACTTCTTCGGCGGTTCCAGCTTGCCTTCGCTGATATACTGTTTGGTCATTTTCTTTACCATACCCGTTAAAAGGATAATAGCTAAAAGATTGGGCAGCGTCATTAATCCTAAAGCGGTATCGCCAAAGCCCCATACCAGCTCCAATGAATAAACCGCGCCAATAAAGTGCATAATACAGAATCCTATCTTATACGGCAGAATCGACTTGTTACCTAACAAGTAATGGATCGAGCGGTCGCCGTAATATGACCAACTGATGGCTGTGGATATTCCAAAAAGGAAAACTGCAAATGTAACTATTAAATGTCCATAACCGCCGGCTAAATCGCCAAGTCCTTTTCTAAACGCCCATGAAGTTAAGGGAGAGCCGTTCTGCAGCGCATTTCCTTCCATTATAAGATATCCGTCTACCGCTTCATTTTTAATATTTAAAATTTTTGCAGATTCAATGGATCCGGGCGATGAGGCGGGTATTTCTATAAAACCGTTAAACAAACTGGCGTCCCTTTGGAGTACCGGATCATTAGTATAAAATAATTTAAGGTTTTCAACTATACCATGATTACGAACCAGGATAAAGCCTTCAGGCTGTCCTTCTTTAACTGCAAATCGTCCGGCGGCTAAATCAGCGTCAAGTATTTTACCGTTTTGCTGAATAACGGCGCCGGCATAAAGTGCGGTTAGTGACGCTTGCTGATCAATCAGGACGCTCTGGTTTTGTTTGTCCTTCCATACGCCGGTGGTAAGAATTACCAGACCGGTCATAGTGCAGATTATCAGCGTATCGATAAAAGGGCCGAGCATGGCGACAACGCCTTCACGGACGGGTTCATCTGTTTTTGCGGCGGCATGAGCTATGGGAGCGGACCCTTGACCTGATTCGTTGGAAAATAATCCCCGTTTAATCCCCCAGGTTAACATAAAGATAAAGCTGCCTCCGGCAAAGCCTCCTATTTGAGCGGCAGGCTGGAAGGCTGAAGTTATGATAAGTTTAATAGTGGGTAACACACTGGATACGTTCAATATCAAAATAATCAAAGCGGCGGCGACATATATCGAAGCCATGAACGGCACGAGTTTGGAAGTAACGCTGCCGATCCTCTTAATCCCGCCGATAATTACTGCGCCGACTAAAGAAGCCATCAACAGCCCGGTTATCCACGTTGGTACGCTTAAATCCTGGCGAAGCTGATCGGCAACGGTAAATGATTGAACTGAATTTCCGGAACCAAAAGAGGAAATAACTGCAAAAATTGCGAAAGCAACCGCCAAAGGTTTCCATGAAGAGCCAAGTCCGTGCACTATTGAATACATAGGGCCTCCGGAAGCTGTGCCGTCGGAAGTGATAACCCGGTAACGCATTGAAAGGGTGCATTCAGTATATTTGAGCGCCATTCCAAATACGGCTGTAACCCACATCCAAAAAAGCGCGCCGGGGCCTCCGTAATGGATAGCCGTTGCGACGCCCGCTATATTGCCGATTCCCACAGTCGCCGATAACGCCGTTGTTAAAGCCTGAAAGTGAGATATATCTCCTTCGTGCTCCGGATCGTCATACTGCCCGCGGATAACGCGTAATCCATGCATAAAATAGCGTACCTGAATCCATGCCAGACGAAAAGTAGTAACAAGACCCGTGGCTAAAAGTATCGCCACCATGAACGGCATAACATCAGGCCAGCCCCAAACAATACCGTTAACAGTATCAATAATATTTTTTAGTTGATCCATACGTTAACCACCCTTTAAAATAAAGAACATAGTAAACAAATTCCCCCTGTTAAATAAAAAATTAATGCGATTGGAAAATGCGCAAACATATTATTTAACGGGGTAAATTAATGAAAATGATGCTGGATACTGGATTACTGATCCGAAGGAACTTCTTCGTAACAATATTCCACTTTCTTCGCCATTCCATCACTCCATTACTCCAACACTCCAATTCTTCCCACGGGCTATTTCTGAATGAGTATGATCCCAGTTGACAGGGAAAAACAAATCGTAAAAAAATAAATTACAAATAAATAACAAAAATTAAAATAAAAAAATTATTCAATCAAACAATGGAAGAAGGGAAGAATGGAATACTGGAGTGCTGGAAGATTGGAATACTGGAAGAGTGGAAGGATGGAATATTGGATTGTTGCTCTGATGGAGTTTCTTTTACAGAGTGATTCCAAATTGTCGGGATAGGAGAAGGATGGGAGATGTTTTTAAGTTTTTAGAAAGTTTATAAAATCAAGCGCCTCTTTCTGATCGCCGATTGGGAGTGTCTCAAATTTATCAAGGATTTTTACTAAGCTCATTTTTCTAACCTGTTAGTTTAATTAGTGTCTGAACGAAAAAGCGCTTTTTGTCATTTCGAATCCCGATTTATCGGGTGAGAAATCTTTAACTTCAATATTTATAACGCTAAAAGATTTCTCGCTCCGCTTCGAAATGACAGTTTGGGTTAGTTTTCGTTCAGACACTAATTAAAACGAAAAACAGTTTATATTCACATATATAATTATATTCTTTGAAGATATTTTGAAACGCTCAAACTGCTTGATACAAGTCCGATAATAAGTCCAAACAACACAATCGCCGCATATATCTCAATTTTGCAGGCAAGGTATGGATAAATCAATTTTCTTACAATATTTATTGTTAAAAAAAGCATGCCGTCCGCCAGTAGCGCCCCAAAAAATCCCTGCATAAATCCTTCTACTAAAAAAGGGCGTCTGATAAATGATTCTGTAGCTCCTACTAATTTCATAATTTCAATAATATCCCTGCGGGCAAAAATAGTTAGTCTTATTGTATTATAAAGCAGTATAATGGCGATAATGACTAATATAAGGCCCGCGCCTCCTGCGATTAGATATATAAATTTGATATAACGATCGATTACGGATAAAAGTTCTTTTTTATAAACCACCTCATCCACACCCTTGATTTTGCCGATAGAGGCGGATATCTTTTTTATAATTGTTGAAGTTTGAAACCCTTTCTTAATTCTAACTGTACAGGAAGGAGGCAATGGATTGCTGTCTAATACATCATAAACGCTTTTGCCGAATTCCTTTTGAAACCGTTCGGCGGCTTTATCTTTAGAAATATAATTTATTGATCCAACCCCTTCTAACAATTTTATTTTTTGTTTAATATTTAAACCTTCATTATTATCTAAATAAGGTTTTAAAAAAACTTCAAGCTCAATTTTAGAACGGATACCTCCAATCCAATGCTTCATATTTAGAGAAAAGATCATAAAAAGACCGATTAATAACAAAGCAAAAGCTACTGAAGTAATAGTAATTGTCGTTGCCAATCGAGCCCGGCTGAATCCTTTAAGACCTTCTTTTAGGGTAAACCAAAAATTCATTATTTATTTAACAACCCCTCTTTTATCTTTATCACCCGGTGTGGATACCGCTTAAGTATAGTATTGTCATGCGTTGCCATTAATACAGCGGTGCCCTGCCGGTTAATCTTTTCTAAAATATTTAATATTTCAAACGACGCCTGTTCATCTAAATTACCTGACGGTTCATCGGCTAATACAATAAATGGATTATTAACAATAGCTCTGGCAATAGCCACGCGCTGCTGCTCGCCCCCGGAAAGCTCAACAGGAAAACGGTTTCTTTTATGTCCTAAATTTACCTCAGCCAATACCCGGAGAACCTTTCGCTTAACCGCCGCCCCCTTAACTCCTGTAACCCTTAAAGCAAACGCTACATTATCATAAACATTACGATCCGGCAATAATTTGAAATCCTGGAAAATAACCCCTAACCGTCTTCGCAGAATGGGGATTTCTTTATTCTTAATTTTTGCCGAACTATATTTATCAATAATAACCATCCCTTCATTAGGGATAAGATCCATATAGATCAGACGTAAAACAGTTGATTTACCGGCTCCGCTTGGACCGGTTATATAAGCAAACTCCCCTTGAACGATTCTAAAGCTTATATCTCTGAGGATATTCCTGCCGTCAATATCTGCGCTTACATTATAAAACTCAATCATCTATTTAGCTCAATGAAAATGAATGTTATTAAAAGGTAACAGTTCAACCCATGAAAAGAATTGGAGTGATGAAGAGGGAGTAATGGAGTATTGGAGTAATGCAATAACAGATTGATGGTTAAATGGTTAGATGACTGAATTGTTTTCGGGATATTCCATTTTTACATCACTCTATTCCTCTAACAATCCAATACTCCATTACTTTATTACTACAATTCTTCACCAATTCAATATACAATTAATAAATAACAAATTTACCTTTATTAAAATAGCAATTCAAATAAAAAAGATAATGCCTGTTAATAAACCGGATTTTTTATTACCGCAGTGTGCTTAATTCCTAAACAATTTTTATTTTATTTGAATAGATAATGTACAAATTTTTTTATTAAGCGGAAAATCTATTTATAAATTATTTGTAATAAGCCGGTGGTTACGAATGGAAGGATACCCACATATTTCTAAACCCAATATCTTTCTGAAAGTTGGGAGCAAGAATATCTAAAGCACAGCAAACCTGTAAAATTAAAAAGCCTAAAAAGCGGGAAATAAAAATTGATCATCCAATATAAAGATACCGGATATATAAAACCCAATATTTATATCCCCATTCTTTAATCTTTTCACGCAATGACTCCTT
>JAUXGF010000096.1 GCA_030622395.1 Calditrichaceae bacterium | reverse complement strand
GTTTCCCTTTTTGGGTTGCGCCGCTTACTTCGTTAACTGCAATTTGTAAATCCGGCGCCATTGCATTTAGCAGGCTGCTTTTACCCACGCCGGAATGCCCTGCCAATGCCGTGCGTTTATTCTTAATCCTCTCATATAATTTACTAACCCCATAACTTGTTAATGCTGATGTAACAATAGTTTCATAACCAATCCGGCGGTACATATCAGCCACCTGCTTTGCTTCTGATTTATTGCGCAGCAGATCGTTTTTATTCAAACAGATTATTGGCTCTATTCCCTCCAGTTCGGTTAAAATTAAAAAACGATCAATTAATCCTGTTTTAAGCGGGGGCGAAACAAAAGATGTGACAATCAGCAATTGATCTAAATTACGCGCTAAACGGCGCACATAAGGCAGGCGTTTTTCAATAAACTTTGGCAGCTCGCTGTCATGAAGCATTTGTTGTTTATGTTTACGTTCTATTTTTTCACGTATAAAATATTGAATTTGTTTTTGCTGTTTTTTAGTTAACCGTTTCATAAACTTTTACAATCTTTGTCCTCTCACTGTTTTTATACCCTCCCTTCCGCAAGGTTATTCTTATCAAAAAATTCATACCTAAAATTCTAAAATGAATTTTAGAAATCACAATACACAAATACTAAATTACAAATAAATTCCAATATCCAATAACCAAATTCCAGAACAATAAGGTTTTACTTGCTTCACTTTTAAAGGGAATGTTTATTTTATTAATTTTGGTCAATTGTTTTTTATTTGTTTTTTGTGATTTGTTTCTTTGGAATTTTTTAAATTTCGATTTTAAAATTTAAATCATATATTAACTTTTCGCTTTTAACCGGCGTTGATGAATATGAAACCGCAGCAGCCAATCTTGATTTAGCTTGTTCGAGAATTTTTTGATTATCGGAATAAATGGTCATTATCTTTTCTCCGGCATTAACCGCATCCGTAGTTTTTTTATGTAATACAATACCGGCTTTAGGATCGATTTGGTCATCGGATTTTTGTCTGCCTGCTCCTAAAGTAATGGCGGTCAATCCGACTTCTAATGAATCAATACTGGCAATACAGCCTGTCTTATCCGCTAAAACATCCGCTGAATATTTTGATTGCGGATACTTTTCCGGCTGCTCGATAAACGAGACGTCGCCGTTTTGTTCTTTTACAATCTCAAGAAATTTATTCCAGGCTTTACCCGAAGCAATCATTTCTTTTGACGTCTTAATGCCTTGCTCAATTGAATCGGCTTTTTTGCCAAGATAGATCATTGCCCCGCATAATTGATGGGTGACCTCCATCAGATCGCCGGGCCCATTGCCATGCAGAGCGTCTATACATTCCTTTATTTCCAGCCAGTTGCCTACCGTGTTGCCGAGGGGTTCGTTCATATTCGTAATATACGCCACAGTGGGTTTGCCGAATTTTTCGCCCACGGAAATCAAACTTTTCGCCAGAGTTACCGACTGTTCATAAGACTGCATAAAAGCGCCTCTGCCGGTTTTAACGTCCAACACCAGGGCGTCAATGCCCTCAGCTAATTTCTTACTCATAATGCTGGCGGTAATTAAAGGAATGCATTGGATTGTAGCGGTAACGTCGCGCAGGGCGTAAATCTTTTTATCCGCAGGCGCCAAAGTGTTTGTTTGCCCGATCAGACAAACGCCGATCTTTTCAATTTTTTGCCTGTATTGTTCAATAGAAAAATCAATCCTGAATCCCGGGATGCTTTCCAGCTTATCTAAAGTGCCGCCAGTATGTCCCAAACCTCTTCCGGAAATCATTGGAACAGGCACGCCCGCCGCTGCAGCGATAGGCGCTAAAACAATAGACACTTTATCTCCGACTCCGCCCGTGCTGTGTTTATCTACTTTCACCCCGGCAATGGAACTTAAATCCACCACTTCGCCGGAATGCAGCATTGTTTGCGTTATGGAAAGCGTTTCCCGCTTGGTCATACCCTGAAGATAAACAGCCATCAACCAAGCCGACATTTGATAGTCTGGGATTTCGCACTTAGTAAATCCGTTAACCATAAAACTGATTTCTTTATCAGACAACTCTAATCCGTCTCTTTTCTTACTGATAATTTCGTATACAGTCATAGCCGCTAATATCCTTTGTATAAAAAAGTGAGATGCTGGAATGATAGATTGGGGAAGAAGTGGAGTGTTGGAGTATTGGAGTAATGGAGTGATGCTTGAAGATCCGCGGCGAAGCCGTCCTTCAGAGCAATTCTTTATCAATCCATTAATTCAATAATTCGATTCTTCCCATTACTCCAATACTCCAACACTCCATTACTCCATTCTTCCAACGTTTCAATAATTCGATTCTTCCACCACTCCAACTCTTCTCCATCTCACAAATTCAATAATTCATTAATTCAATTCTTCCAATACTCCATCACTCCATTATTCCTGTTTATCGCCGTTGGCTACAATTGCCACGCTGGCACTGGCGCCGATACGGGTAGCTCCGGCTTTGACCATCTCGCAGGCTTCCTCATAATTGTGCACACCGCCGCTGGCTTTTACGCCCATTTTTGATCCGACGGTTTTGCGCATCAACGCCACATCTTTAACCGTAGCCCCGCCGCTGCTGAATCCGGTTGAAGTTTTAACAAAATTAGCACCGGCATGCTGTGCAATGGCTGAAGCTTTAACTTTTTCCTCATCGCTTAACAGGCATGTTTCAAGAATAACTTTTACAATCCGCCCCCCGGCGGTGCGCACTACCGAGCGAATATCCCGTTCTACTAATTCATAGTCGCCCGATTTAAGCGCCCCGATATTCATAACCATATCAATTTCTTCAGCGCCTTTTTCTACTACCGCCCGCGTTTCGGCGGCTTTGACTTCCGGAAGGGTAGCGCCTAAAGGAAAACCTATTACAGTACAGACTTTCGTTTTTGCTCCAAGCAGTATTTTGTGGGCAAGGGGCACCCATAATGGATTGATACATACAGAGGCAAAATTGTATTCCAGCGCTTCATTACAAATATGCTCGATATCTTTTTGCGCTGCGTCCGGTTTTAACAGGGTGTGATCAATCCACTGGGCTAATTCGTATTTTGGCGGACAGCTTGGCGCTTCCACTCCAACCCGGCTGGCGCCAAAGGCGATAAGATCATTAGCCGCATCGTATGAAAACGGCTGGTAGTTTTGAATATCTCCGGTGTAATTGCTAGAATCTATTAAATCAGACTCGGCAATTACCTGCATGATGATATTTTCGATTTTTTGTGTGTTTATATCCGGCATAATTAAATCCTGTATAATTTATATGAAAGTAGAATGCCACGAAGACACTAAGACACGAAGAAACAATTAATTTTTAAATACTTAGAGCCTTTTCCCAAAGGGATCCCTTTGACCCCTGCGGAGCGGGAGTGGCTACTTTCATTGTTTATTGCATTCAACAAAACATGATAGTTTAAAGATTTAAAATACAGCTTGTTTATTTAATATCCATTTTAAAAAACATATATCTATCCAAAACAGACAATATTTTCTTTGTTCCCCTTTCTTACTTCTCGCGAAGCGACCCCTTTGGGGCTACTTCTTACTTCCTACTTTCCCATCCTTATTGTCCTCTTCACTGATTTCAATACCGTCAATCACGCCCACAATAACTGCCTGCAGGGGGATCTCATTATCTTCAAAAATGATGCGCGCCGAGCCTCCTTCACGCAGAACCAATACACGGTCGTCAACGCCTGCCTGCACCGTATCTATGGCTAAAAATGCCTTACCTTCAGGGTTGTTATCAAGATCAAGCGGCTGAACAATCATTATTTTTTTACCGGTAAAACGATCGTTTTTTACCGTGGATACAATATCGCCTATTACATTACAAATGATCATAATTTTGCCTGTTAATTACCGGTTAATATTAAAGAGCAAGAATGGAATAATGAAGCGCTGGATTATTGATAAAAACCAATATGAAAGCAATCAGCATTCAGCATTCAGCGATCAGCTTTTCCCGCAGGGACGGCTTCGCCGCCGCAGACAGATGTTATTAAGAAATCTTAAGCTGAATGCTGAGCGCTGATAGCTGATCGCTTTTTCCGATTGAGTTTACATAAAATAAAATTTCAACCCACTAAATTATTAATCTCATTCATAAAACGCTCGGCTAATTGCAGCGCTTCTTCTTCAGTCGGCGCTTCGGCTATCACCCGGACAATCGGCTCTGTATTAGACTTTCGTAAGTGAACCCAGCTTTTTTGAAAATCAATTTTGACGCCGTCTAATAAACTAATTTGCTCATTTTTATATTTTTCAGCAATGGATTTTAGAACGCTGTCAGGGTTCATGCCTTCAATATTGACCTTTTGTTTAACCATTGAATATTGTGGTAATGAATTATGCAGTTCCTTTAATGTACCGCCGAATTCCAGTAAATGCTGTAAAGTCAAGGCAACCGCAAGCGGCGCGTCCCGTCCTAAATGCAGTTCAGGCAGGATAACTCCGCCGTTGCCCTCCCCGCCGATAATTGCCTCAATCTCCAGCATTTTTTCAGCGACATTAATTTCGCCGACTTTGCTGCGCACAAACATACAATTATAATATTTAGCGACGTCCTCCGAGGCGCGGGAAGTGGACATGTTAACGACACAACGTCCCATCTTTTTACTAAAGATTAATTTAACCGCTAATGCAAGCGTATATTCTTCGCCGATGGGATCACCGTTATTATCTACAACAGCGCAGCGGTCAACGTCCGGATCAACGGCAAAGCCTATATCTGCGCCAACTTCCCGAACTTTTTCACTCAACTGAATTAAATTTTCCGGCAGCGGCTCCGGGGTATGGGCGAATTTTCCGGTGGGATCTTGATTGATTGTTACAACTTCACAGCCCAGTTTTTTCAATAATTGGGGAATGATTAATCCGCCCGCGCCATTAACCGTATCGGCAACGACCTTAAATTTGCGCTTACATATAGCTTCCACATCAATATATGAAAGATTTAAAACCGCTTCAATATGACGCTCATTAGCCTGATCATCGCAGATTTCATTGCCTAATTCCCGCCAGTCTTTTAATTCGAACTCTCCGCGGTCAGCCATATCATAAACGGTTTTAGCTTTTTCGGCGTTTAAAAATCGTCCGGTTTTATCCATAAATTTTAATCCGTTCCATTGAACAGGATTATGACTTGCAGTTACAGCGATACCTCCGGCGGCTTTATAATGCTCGATTTCCAATTGAACCGTAGGCGTAGGAACAATACCGATATCTATCACATCACAGCCCGCCGCCGACAGGCAGCCTTTTACAATATTTGTTACAAAAGGACCGGAAACGCGCGAGTCACGTCCGACAATTACCGCGCCGCCTTTTAAATAGGCTGCAAATGCCAGTATATATTTTTGAATAACTTCCGGCGTCAATGTGCCGCCGACCTCTCCGCGAATACCCGAAATAGAAACCATTAATTTAGACAAACCGCCTCCAAAACAAATTGATTTAAGAATGAAAATAAAACAAAAATATAAAGTTAAACCTTATAAAATACAAGGGATTTATAGTTCATGCTTTAAAAGGTTTTTTGATGGGAAATAATAAAATTATAATATTCAATATCTGCGGTACCATATCATCTATGTGGTATTTATGTAGGGTATGTGTGTAGAGACGAAGCATTGCCTTGTCTCTATAAATGTGCTGATTTCAAGGATAGGATTTTTACAAGATAATTAATCTCGGAAATTTGCTATGAAGTCTATTGTATGTTAACAATAGTTTTATAAATATAAAAAGGGACTGTAAGGCATTTACTTTACAGCCCCAGTTTAATGTTTTAGAAAAAATAATATTATTTTAGATTCGGATTATTATTCCATTCATCCTGTGTAATAGGCAGATAGTGCCATTTGTCAGCGCCTAAATGCCATTTATCAAAACGGTGCTGATCGGCTAAACGTGAACCGCTGGTGAACAATTCTTTATCGCGCTCAACATAGACAACATCCAGATCAACTGCAGCAAGGTCAGCCAAACCATGAGAGGTGCGTACTTCATTTACCAGAGCTAAAGCATCGCCAGCCTGACCGCGTAATGCCAATTCTGCCAGCATTAAATTATTCTCCTGCCATGACATAATAGTGATCGGAGTATCTTCTGTCTCATACATAGACTGTCTGTAATAAGTTGTATAGCCTCCGGGAATATTTTCAGGAACAACAGCCGGGGTTTCGGTGATCTTGATACGATCCGCTTCTAATGAATCCGCGTTAATATACTCAATAAACCGGAAATCAACGGCTAACTGGCAGCGACCGGCGCCAGCAAAACCCCACCAGCCGTTCGGTGAATCTGTAGTATGTAAAGATTGAAAATCAGCGTCGCCGTTAACCAGACCGGCATCGGCATGAGTTTTAGCGTTAGCCCAATCTTCTTTATAAAGGTAAGCTCTGGCGATCATGGAATTAGTAAGCTTTGTAAGAGATTCTGCAGAATAAGCAGGTCCTCCTGCAAGTGTAAGATCAACTGTATAATTTAAAGCTTCCTTCAATTTTACTATGGATAAATCGTACATATCATCAGCATCGATAAAAGGACCGTTATTAATGATTCCGCCGGGTTGGTTTTCATACAGTCCGAAATATGTAGCATAGAAAGCGCGCGCCAGACCGCCAAAGAAATAACCCATAAAAAGGGCTTCTCTCTTTTGATTGGTGCTATCTATATCCATTGCGTTCACGCGCTGCACGAGGTTGTCGGCAAAATGGCGCAATTCCCCAAGATCGTCATAAACCTGCTCGACTGATGTGTTATCTAACTGGATTTCGCCTATATTAATTTCCCTATAAGAAGGAAAGGAGGCGCCCTGTTGATTTTCATCAAAGAATAATTCATCAGATAAATCGCCAACTAAAATTGACAACATATCCCTTACTGTCGAGTATTGTGTTTGTACGCCTTTGATTAAAAATCCTAACTGCCCTTGGTCGTCCAACCGATCATCTTCCACAACATCAATAAGAGGATCGATATCCGTCACATAGTCTTCGCAGGCATTGAATATAATCAAAGCGGCAAATACAAATATTATTAATAATGTTATTTTTTTCATAATTTTATCTCTCCTAATTATTATAATGCTATTTTTAGCCAGAAGTTATATACAGTTGGACTTTGAAGCGTCAGGAAGTCGACGCCTCTGGTTCCACCGCGAGCACCTTCAACATTAACTTCCACATCGGCGCCTTCATATTTAGTGAATGTAATCAGATTTCTGGCAGAAAAACCTAAAATTACATCGTCAACTATTTGATACCTCGGATACTTAGCTAAAATATCTTTGAAACTATAGCTAATACTTATTTCACGGATTTTTAAGTAATCAGCTTCCTGGACATAATTGCCGTCATAACGCGTATCTAATTTAGCGTAATCATTGGCAGCTTCTATATATGCATCTGTTCCGGGAGTTAGACGGGTAATAGTCGTATCAAGCGCTGACCCTCCAGCCATATCCAATTGATTAGCCAATTTGTTATATTTCGGATTGTTTCCCAGCATTGTAGCGAATTGACTTGTATAATTAAGAAGTTTATGACCTAAAGCCCAGTCACACAATGCATAAAAACGGAAATTCTTTAAGAAACGGAAATTCAGAGAGAATGATCCGGTATGATTGGGAAGAGGATTGCCGATAGAGACGCGATCGTCATCTGTAGTATCTGGAGTTACATATTCTTTGGGACCAGTGTAAACGCCGTCTACATCAAATTCAGCGCCATCGACTCTCCATGTATGGAATTCGTGCTTTGCTAAACCTTCTTTTATAACATTTATATCCCAGTTATAGACTGGTTGAGCGCCGCCTAAATCGGTTACCTCATTTGTTTGATAGTTCCAGATAAAACTCAAGTCAAGTCCATAGTTGCGCGTCCGGATAGGAGTTGCCTGGATCAATGACTCAAACCCCCAACTTTCCATTGCTCCTACATTGAAAGGCACTGAACTGGCGGTTAAACCGGTTGAAGGGGATTCTTCTCTACCGAAAATTGAATTACTTGCATACTGGCTATAATAGGTAAATTCAATAGCATAGTTTGTAAAAATCTCAGTCTCAAATCCTATTTCAAATTCTTTAATACGTTCCGGCTCAAGCTCAGCATTTCCGATCGAACTAATAACAGCGCCCGCTCCATAACCGCCGGTCTGCGCTTCCCAGAGGAATGGAATGCCCTGTGTCGATCCTGGTAATTGTCCGCTTTCTCCGTAAGCGAGGCGCAATTTCAATAAATCAAACACTGAGGGTGTGAAATCGTAACGATCCATGCGCACAGCGAGACTGGCTTTGGGGTACATAATGCTGGCCGCTTTTTCGCCAATAGCGCTGGCGTAGTCCTTGCGTAAACCCAACGTTAAATAGTATTGATCCTTATATGAAAAGTTTTGTTCG
>JAUXGF010000017.1 GCA_030622395.1 Calditrichaceae bacterium | reverse complement strand
TTTCTTTTTTCGCAAAAACATGCTCTAAAATAGCTACGGGACACCCAAAATCAAAATTCTATTCAATAAAATCAATGACTTATCAAGGCAGTTTTTAAAAGTGCGGAAAACAGGAAACAATTAAATTAGTAAATTCAGTAGGTATTAAAGTTGCCCCCCTAAATTTGCAACTGAGCCCATATCGCCCCAGGCGCAGCCTCCCTGTCCTACGGGGACTCCTGTGGAGTGGGTAACCCGGGCTTTTTTCTAAACAAACGGGTTGTTTTTCTTCAAATATTCAAATGTATATGTGATATTCACATTAGAGACGAGGCAATGCCTCGTCTCTACGATGTAATTTTGTGTGATTAGCGGTTAAAATTTTAATCTGCAACAGCCTGACTGTTGGGATGAGATTTGTTGTTTCCGGTTTATCCGGTTTAGGGAATCTATGTAAAATAAATTTTGAGTTATTTTTGAATATAATTTTCTAACAATTCTTTAATAAAGAAATTCGTTTCGACAAGGAATCGTTCTGCGGCACAGCCTCTGCGTCCGCATACTGCGCATGCTTTAGTTAAAGGACATTGTATTTTAGATTTATATGTTTTTTCCATCTCCACAATTTTCTGTTGCTGTTTACTTTGGAATTTCTTTTCATTCTCCTTGTCAAGATAAAATCTACGCTGCTGCGTCCTCTGCATAATTGGTTTACTTTGGAATTCCTGTTCATTATCCATGTCAAGGGCGAGTTTGGTGATTTTTTTCTTAATCATCTCACAAAGGTCTTTAATACGTCCGAGATAAATACTAATAGCGCTTTGCCAGATTGTTCTGGCGCGGGTTATAATTTCCGACTCAATGTCTTCGGGGGTGCCGGGACGAAGAGAAGATAAACCCATTTCTTTCTGACTAAATATTTCTTCAATCAAAGTCTGTATATATTCTAATTCTTTTATGGTTTTAGGAGTGGTGTCAAAATAAATAATATTAGCTTTGTTTTTTAAAACATTTTTAATGTTATTAAACATAAGATTTAAATCACCCTGTTTTTTGCCTAAATGAGAGGACAGTAAATCGTCAAATTTATGTATTTGTTTTTCTGTAGCTGTTATTGATTTAACTACATCGTGGTATTCATTAATTTGATTATATCCTAATGATTGAAAGATTATATCAAAATAAGCCTGAACGCTTATTTCCATCTCCTTTAAACTTTCCTTTAAACGGTGAGTTTCTTGCATGTGGGCGCTGCGTACTTTATCGACAACCAGATCATCGTCGTGACTACTTAAGATGTTTAAAATATCTTTAAACACTTTTCGCGGCGTGGATACGTCGTTCGCTAAGTTAATAATATCTTTAATACTAACGCTTTTTGCGGCAAGAGAGCGCAATTTTGTATCGGAATCCACATGACAGTGCGCTAATAGAATAATATTATTGAAATCGGTTAAAACCTTGGCGCATGATTGCACGATTATAGTTCTTTTCTTTGTCATTAGATTGAGAAAAAAATCGGCAATAGATTGAGAAGCCCCCCCCCTCAAAGTCTTTTTGGAAAGATTCAAAGCGGTTATAGGCGTATTTTTTAAGTCTTCACGTTTTTTAACTGCAGTTATTAATTCAGATAAGATTACAAAATTTTCAAGAAAAGAATCATATTTAATTTTTTTCAAACTTGTATAAACAATTTTGTATATGTTATGAATATTCACATCTTTTAAAATATTATGTACAACCTGGCGGATTGTCGTCTCATCATCGTTGAGATATTGAAGGAGCATTACAATATTGTCTTCATTATCCAATTCTTTGGCGGCTTTATTAATAGAAGAAATTTTAATGATTTGTTTTTTCTTGACGTCCAATACCTGCCGGGCCATTTCATATATTTGCTCATCCTTTCTGCCCTTGCCGCGTTCTTTTAAAAACCGCATAAATAAAGCGAGCATTTTCACAGTAATAGCCGGATTATGTAGAATTTCATGAATAATTTCCAGATCATCCTCAAACATCATTAGTATCAGGATATTGCTGTAACCTTCAATACTGGCAAATTTTTTGCGTTCTCTTTTATCGAAACCAAGAATATCCCGAAGTCTGCCTACAAGCTGCCAATACTCGTTATCCATAGCTGCCTTCCGGACAGACTCATTTTCATCATTCACCAGAATATTAATAACTGAAGGGAAATGACAATGCCGGGCAACTTTTATACGCAGGTCATTACTCTCTATAACTTCCGGGCTTAAATATATGTTGGTTGGAATTGGAGGCGTTTTCCTGAAGTAGCGCTTCATGACATAGGTAAAATATTCCATAAAATTCTTAAATGTGTGTTGTCCGATATGCATCAATCTATCCCTCAAGAGCCAAAGTAAAAGCGGTTGTTAGTTTTAAAATATCTTTATTTGCTTTTTTTAAACGGACGACTAATTCAGAGGCAATATTCCGATAGATTGTCATGCCGATTTCCGGATCGTTCTTTATAATTTTTAACAAGTCCTTTTTAGTGATAAACGCCATTAAGCATGATTGAATGGCTTTAATTGAAGCTGAGCGTTCCGGTTCATCGTCAAACATTGCCATTTCGCCAAAAAAAGGATGATGTTTTTCTGAAAGACGGATAAGCGATTTTTCTTGTTTTTGAGCGGCCTGAATCCACTGCGGCAAAACAAGAGACTTGGATATTTCCACTTCGCCCGATAACAAAATGTATAAATTATTTCCCGCATCTCCTTCGCGGATAATAAATTGTTCCTTTTCGATTTGTTCAATATGCATTGAAACAATTATAGTTTTTATCTGTTTTTCATTAAGATCACAAAAAAGCGGAACTTTCTTCAAATAATCTAATTTTGATAGTAAGGTTTTGGTTTTAGATATTTTCATTTCACATTACTCTCTATAGCTATGTAAAAATCATTTTTATTTAATTCGGTTTCTTTAGGAGGATTAATTAATATTTTCACCTGTTCATCACTGTTTGCTCCCCTGCCGGCTTCCTCAAATTTACGCATAATGTATAATCATCCAAATGAGAATAATCGTCGCTCATCAAGTCAGACAGGTTAAAAGGCTCCGTCATCTGTCCCAGTCCTAAAAGTATGCCGGCTTTTTCATTATTATAATAGCTGATAAGATCAGCATAAGTTTTTCCAAACAGGTTTTCGGGTATGGCGCGCCGCTTTATTCTATAAGATGAATTCTCTGAAAAGAGCTGCTCCATAAATTGCGGAACTCCCGGCGATGTTACATAACTTGCCAGCAGATACCCGGTATAAACGTCGCTGACAATAACTTCGTCGGCGCGAGCTTTGCGCAAATGGGATAAATTTTCCCTGTCGAGGATATGAGCGTAAACCTTTATTTTAGGATTAAGAGTTTTTAAAGATAAAGTGGCTAATATTGTGCGTTCATCGCCCGGTTTAACCGCTGTTGAACTAACGTCGGGCAAAATTATAGCCGAGCGGGCATTTTGAACGTTTGCCCTGTTTAAAATATTTTCCCGCGTAAAATCGCCGCGTACAAATTTAATCTTTAAACCGCCAAAACGGGCGACTATATCGGTCACCGCTTCTTCGGAAAGTTGATTAATTAAAACCACCGGTTTATGCAATTCCTCTTCCCGCTCTAAAGCGGCTAAAATTAACTCCGCCTGGGCGTTCCAGCCACAAAGCAGAAAATGATCTTTTAATTTAATTTCTTGCAAACCTTTATCCTCTTTGATTTTATGAGCTACAAAAATTGATGATATTGCCGCCGTAATTATGGATAGAAAAGCTACGCCGAAAAACATTATCACACCGGCAATAACTTTACCAACCGGCGTTACGGGAATCTTATCTCCATAGCCTACAGTGGAGATTGTAACAACCACCCACCATACCGAATCCCAAAAAGACGAGAACTGCTCATTTTTATGCGCTTCAAAAACCGCCACTAACACAGCGGCTATAATAGTAAGCAATATAAGCATCAATATAGCGCGCACAGCCGGTTGATTACGCAGCTCTAATATTTTATTATATAGAAGCTTCAAAATATTTTCCTGTTTTAGTCACAAACTGTACTGTCATTTGTAGTCAGGCGTCACGAAAATCGAAACGGTATAATGTTCATATATTGTAAACAAGTCTTTTGCAAATTAATGACACTGAATGACGTTATCCCTCATCAATAATTCCAAAATATCATGATTTATTATATTCTTAAATTTTACCAGTCGTTTTTAAAAAAAATTATTTTAATTAATATCAGCTTTACCTTCGGCTTTAAAGCGGAAATAATTAATAATTTATATCATTTTAGCTTTTTTCAATATGGCAAATTTAGTCAGGATAATACACATCCTTGATGCGGCAATCAAAAATTAAAAGCTTATTGAGTTAGAATATTTTCAAAACATGGATTTGTATTTCATTAACAGCCAACAGTTAATTGTCAGCTAATCGTTGATAGTTTTAATACTAATTTGTGAGTTGTATAATAAAACTATTGTACCAATTTAAATGTTTCAAAAATCGATAAAGTAAGTTTGATTATCCTTAAAAACTCACTCCTATAAATTCGCGGTAATTTTCATTATCTATCACATCAAATTGCGCTTCGGGATAAGTTGACAGCCAGGCTGCCGGAGCTTTTATCCTGCCTTTTTTCCACTTGATCTCATATCCGAATAATTTGCCCTGGCGTTCTTCCACAAGATCGATTTCTTGTTTATCATAGGTTCTCCAGAAATATGAACCACTTTTTTGCCTTAAATATATCTGACGTTTTAGACGCTCTGTTACAATATAATTTTCCCATAGAGCTCCTCGATCGTTTCTAAGGTTAAGCGGATTAAAATTGCGTATTAGTGCATTTCGTATTCCATTGTCATAAAAATAAAAGCGGGGGCTTTTTGAGATTTCTTTTCTTAAATTACGGCTAAAACCAAAACGCTTATAAATAACAAAAACCTGCTCTAATAAGTTTAAATAACGCTCAGCCGTATTTTTACTCATACCCAATTGTACGCCCAATTCATTTATAGACACATCCTTTCCTATCTGAAAAGCAAGTAATTGTAAAAGAGCAGTTAGTTTGTTGGAATGTCGGATACCTTCTAAAGCTAAAATATCTTTGAATAAGTATGAACTCACCAGATCCTGCAAATATTCTTCACGGAGGCGGTTATCTTGCATTAAAACAACCTCCGGGTAGCTGCCATAAATAAGACGAGCCTCCAAATTTGCATTTGTTTCATGAGCGCTTTCAATTTGTGATATCTCCAACTGAGCCAGTGGAAATAGCGTAAGTACGTATTTTCTGCCCGTTAGAGGTTCGCCAATGTCTTTTGCCAGATCGAAAAACGATGATCCGCTGGCTATTACTTTTATATCCGGAATATGATCTACAATTAGTTTGAGATTAAGTCCGATTTGTTTTATGTATTGAGCTTCGTCGATTATTAACAGCAAATGATTACCAATAAAATCCTTTAATTTTTGAATCGATTGGCTTTCCAGGTATTGCCGGACGATAATATCATCACCGTTGACAAAAAGCGCCTTTTGGTTTTGATTTTCTATATATTTTTTTAACAGCGTTGTTTTACCTACGCGTCGGGCGCCGTATACGATAGTAACTTTACCGGGAATGACATATTGATTAAAATTATCCAGATGTTTTTGAGGAATATACATAATATTTACCTAAAAGCTTTCAGCGTTTAACAGTCAGCTCTATTATAATAAAACAAAAAACATATAGCTAATTGTTAATCGTTGACGGTTTTAATACTAATTTGTGAATCGAATGATAAAACCATTTATATAATATTTGTCAACAACTTGACAAATTTAATGTAAATATTGTCAGTTGTAAAGGCATAAAAATTAAAAATTGATTATAATTACAAATTAGTAATCATTATACCGTTTTAAATACGCCACTATTTTTACCCCTATGTTAAAATACTCGCGAGTAATTTCCGATGCGGATTAATTTACTCGTGAAATAATCATGCGTTAAGGGAAAATCAAGTTTTGTTTTACAAACCCAATTCCCTAATTATCCCCTTGCAGGCTGGGGCGGGGAAGATTCATTAAGCGGGCGGCTTCGGCGATATTGCCGTCTGTGCCTTTAAGATATGATTTAATGTATTATTAATATTAATATAATTATTAGATAAAAACACCACACCTGTTAAAAATAGCCGGATATTTTTTTCAGTTCCGTAAAAATTATCCATAATATACAATTGGCTGCAAGATTTGCCAATTTCTAATTCTTTTTGATAATATATTAAATCAGATTTAATAGGTTTTTATAGATTTATTATGAATCATTTATTAATTTTAGACATTCAGTAAAAATACAAGGAGCAACATAATGGTTCAAGATTTAGAAATGATCAAAAAAGTTTATGCGCAAATGGCTGAGCGTATTGAAGCCGCCGGAAAAGTCGTAAACAAACCACTTACACTTACCGAAAAAATATTATATTCGCATCTTAAGCAGGGCAAGGCAGGCGAGGCTTATGAACGGGGAAATTTTTATGTTGATTTCGCGCCTGACCGTGTCGCCATGCAGGACGCCACAGCCCAAATGGCGCTGCTGCAATTTATGATGGCTGGAAAGGAAAAAGCAGCCGTTCCTTCTACCGCCCACTGTGATCACTTGATTCAGGCAAAAACCGGCGCCGAGGAGGATCTGGAAAGGGCAAAGGATATTAATAAAGAGGTTTATGATTTTTTAGCCTCGGTTTCCAATAAATACGGCATCGGTTTTTGGAAACCCGGCGCAGGAATTATTCATCAGGTTATTTTAGAAAATTACGCTTTCCCCGGCGGAATGATGATCGGCACTGATTCACACACAGTGAACGCCGGCGGATTGGGTATGATCGCCGTTGGCGTCGGCGGGGCGGACGCCGTTGACGTTATGGCCGGCATGCCCTGGGAACTCAAATTCCCAAAACTAATCGGTATTAAATTAACCGGGAAGATGAGCGGCTGGACATCCGCAAAAGACGTCATCTTAAAAGTCGCCGGTATTCTCACTGTAAAAGGCGGCACCGGCGCAATCGTTGAATATTTTGGTGCAGGGGCAAAAAGCCTTTCATGTACCGGGAAAGCAACCATTTGTAACATGGGCGCTGAAATCGGCGCTACGACTTCCACTTTTGGATACGATCAAAAAATGGCTGATTACTTACGAGCCACCGGAAGAGCCGAAGTGGCAAGTTTAGCCGACGCTATCGCCGAACACCTGACCGGCGATCCGCAGGTATATGAAAACCCCGAACAATATTTTGATCAGGTAATTGAAATTAATTTATCGGAGTTAGAACCTCATTTAAACGGTCCTTTTACTCCCGACCTTGCCACGCCGATTTCGCAATTTGCTAAAACTGTAAAAGAAAATAACTGGCCGGAAAAGATGGAAGTCGGTTTAATCGGTTCATGCACAAATTCATCTTACGAAGATATTTCCCGTTCGGCGTCGCTGGCTAAACAGGTTGTTGATAAAAACCTGAAAGCTAAAGCAGAATTTACAATCACGCCCGGATCGGAATTGGTGAGATATACAATTAAACGCGATGGATATATAGATATTTTTGAAAAAATGGGCGGAGTAGTTTTAGCTAACGCCTGCGGTCCTTGTATCGGGCAGTGGGCGCGGGAAGGGGCGGAAAAGAAGGAACGCAACTCGATTATCACATCTTTTAACCGCAATTTTGCCAAACGCAACGACGGCAATCCCAATACGCACGGTTTTGTCGCCTCACCGGAAATCGTAACCGCTATGGCTATTGCCGGGGATATGACCTTTAATCCCTTAACCGACACTTTGATTAATGAAGACGGTCGGGAAGTTAAATTGGATGAACCAGTTGGCTATGAGTTACCTGAAAAAGGTTTTGTGGCGCAAGATATCGGCTATCAACCGCCGGCTGAAGATGGAAGCAAGATTGAGATTGTTGTCAATCCCAATTCGGAACGGCTGCAGTTGTTAACGCCTTTCCAGTCATGGGACGGGAAAAATCTCACGGGAATGAAATTATTGATTAAAGCCAAAGGTAAATGTACCACCGACCATATCTCTATGGCCGGGCCGTGGCTGAGTTACCGGGGGCATCTCGATAATATTTCTAATAATATGTTAACCGGCGCAGTTAATGCTTTTAATGATAAAACCGATTCGGTGAAAAACCAATTAACAGAAAAATATGACGCTGTCCCAGCCGTTGCCAGAGCTTACAAAGCAGCCAATGTTCCATCAATTGTTGTCGGCGACGAGAATTACGGCGAAGGATCGTCCAGAGAACATGCGGCAATGGAACCGAGACATTTGGGCGTCCGTGTAGTGTTGGTAAAATCTTTTGCCCGCATCCACGAAACAAATCTAAAAAAACAAGGCATGCTGGCTCTTACTTTTGCTAATCCGGCTGATTATAATAAAGTACAGGAAGATGATAAAATTGATATTATTGATTTAGCGGAATTTGCGCCTGGTAAGCAGTTGACTTTAGTTTTGCATCATGCAGACGGCGGCAATGATAAAATCAAAGCCAATCATTCTTATAATGAAAATCAAATAGATTGGTATAAAGCCGGCTCTGCTTTAAATATGATCCGCGCTCAGAATAAAGTATAAATTTTTTAAAGATTTAAAAGCGGGCGTTAAAAACATACGTCCGCTTTTTTCATAAAAAGTTAGCCGCCGAAATTCATAGAAAATTAATTTTCTTCCGGGGAGGGCTTTTCGATTAACTGGGATTTTGGATTGGGGATTGTTGATTGAAGGAGCAAAAGATCGAAAATCGTAGATCAAAAGAGAAGTACGATTAGTGATTGGCGATTGAAGATTGAAGAAGTATAAGATCATAAATCATAAATTGTTGATCGGAAATCGTATATCAAAAGAGAAATTCTTTTCCCGAATAATCAAGACGTCAGGGCGGGCAGATATGTGCCTGCTTAACCATTCAGACATTTAGCCATTTAACTATATTCCGGATATTTCTAATCAGAAAAGGTAAATTAATATGCATACTATAAAAATTCTTCAATGCCTGGGTTTTAATTATTTAATACTATTTTTAGTAATATTATTTCAAAGTTCTTTTGGTCAGGCGGTTCACGTATTAAATCTGGAAGCCTGTCAAAAAATTGCCGGGGAGCGAAGCTATAATATGAAGACGCTGCAGGAAGATTTTAAAATTGCCGAGTTTGAACTTAAAGCCGCTGTTAATCAATTTAAAACACAGATAAATTTACAATTAACCGCTCCGGATTACAGCGAAACCATATCCAGCCTGCAAGACAGCTCCGGAACTCATTATTTCCCAACTAAGCAGGCGGCATATTCCGGCAATCTGCATATCAGCCAGCCCTTGCCTACAGACGGTAATATTTATATAAGTTCAGGCGTTTACTATAATCAGGATTACCATGAAAAGGAAAAATCTTTTCGCTTAAATACGCGCATCGGCTTAGAGCAGCCCATAGAATCTATCTATTCCTATAACCGAATAAAATCGTCGTTAAAATTGGCTGAATTGAATTATGAACTTTCCAAACGGCGTCTGACAAGGGCTAAGTTGAATTTAGCTTATGATGTGAGTCAGGCTTTTTACAATCTTCATTCGGCTGTTGAACGGAAGAAGATTTCCCTGCAATCGCTTGACCAGCAGCGGGAAACTTATGAATTGGCAAAAAACAAATATAAAGCTGGTGTGATTGCCGAAGTAGAGGCGCTGCAAATGGAAGTGGATCTGGGTGAGGCGCAAAACAGCTATGATGTGTCGATTGCAAACCGCAATGCGGAAGCCAATTATTTAAAACAAATGTTGGGAATAAGTCTGATTGATTCTTTAGTTGTCGAAGCTGATCTAAGCTATCAGGAGGTGGAAGTTGACTTGCAAAAAGCGCTTGAATACGGATTAAAAAACCGCCTGGAAATTCGAGAGCGTGAGATTACAGAGGAACAGACGGAACTCAACATTGCCAGTGTAAAAGTAAATCATCAAATAACCGGCACAATATCGGCGTATTATGATTTTATAGGAGTAGACCAGCAGAACAGCTCAATTGCTTTGCACACCAATTTCGAAAATGCCTGGCAAGAATTAAAACGCCGGCCCGGTAATCGAGGCGTAGCCTTAAATATTAATATTCCATTATGGGATTGGGGAGTTAACGACGCCCGTGTTCAGGCGGCAAGAGCCGGTCTGCGGAAGGCAAAAATGAGCCTGAACAATGAAAAAATTACTGTTGAACGCGATATCCGTGATACGGTTAACCGCTTAAAAAGCAGCCTGAAACGACTAAAATTATTAGAGAAGAATGTGCTTGTGGCTGAACGCAGTTTTTACATCAGCAAACAACGCTTTGCTAACGGCGATATTAACAGTCAATCATTAGCTTTAGACCGTATTCGTTTGAACCAGGCTTATAATTCACGCCTAAGCGCTTTAATTAGTTACAAATTATTATTATCTGATATTAAGCGAAAAACTTTTTATGATTTTATAAATAATCAAGAAGTGGAAAATATTGAATAATAACATTGCAGAGAAAATATACTCTGTTAATAAAAACTAAAAGGCATTAATTCAACAATTCATTAATTCAATTCTTCAACACTCCGGCAATCCATCACTCCAATTCTTCACTATGCTGAATTATTACAAAAAAGATATGACTGGAAAGGCGTGAGTCTATTATTTAAGCGTCCGGTTTTTTATTATTTTTTTACGATTCTATTCTTTTTTCTTGGAATGGTAACGGTATATTCGCAAAAATCTTCACTTTTAAAAGTAATTTTTACTCTGCCGCCATGCATAACTAATTTTTTCTTTACCAAATGCATAGCGCGGAAAATCTCATTACTATATTCCGCTTCGCTTATACTAGAGCTAGAAGCGCTGGGCATAAAAAGCAAACGCATCACTTCCGAACCAAGCTGCGAGCTGTCCTCATGTTTATATTTATCTTCTTCACTTCCGTCAGCGCTTGATTCTATTGCCTGTTGAAGCAATCGTTCAATACGTATTAAATGACCGTCATGCTGGAATTTAAACCCAAAATTTCCTTTTTCAGAAAAAGTCGATATTTCTATAGTTGCCGTAGGGTTTATATTTGCGGCTTTACGTTCTTCAGGTTTTTCGATAGCGTACAAAATTGAAAAACGGGTTAAAATTATTAAAAATTCTTTCACTAACTGCTGATGGCTATATGGTATGGACGAACTGTCAAAATCCTGACACTTAAATTTAATTTGTTTACCGGATTCTTTTGCCTGTGTTTGAATTAAATCTTCAATAACTCTTATTAATAATCCACCTTCATAGCGGCGGGTTGTGCGAAGTGAACTCTTATAATGTTTTAGCCGCTGCGTTAAAGTCTTAATATCATTCAGTGTTTGCTGCACTTCGCCCAATAGGACAACAACAGGGACAAAATCGCTGCCACTGATTTCCGATTTATTTTTAATTTTAGTAATTTCCCGCTCAAATTCTTTAGCTTTACTTGAAAAAAATGGAAGGTCTAGCAAAGACGCCGTACTGCGTATATGGTGTGTGGAACGGATTATTGTCTTTAATGTTTTGGCATAACCATCAGAAGCCATCGAATTCTTCAAGGCATTATCAATTACGTTTAATTCATATTCAATAACACTAACAAATTCGTTTAATAGAGGCGGTTCAACATGAAGAATATTAACTAACCACTCCATGTGTGTTTTGGTTTTTTCCTCTATTTCTTCTAATTTTGCAGACAATTCTACAAATTGGGATACATCTCTAATTGCACAAATTAAGTTAACTATTTTGCCGTTTTTAATAATTCTATTAAAACTATAGGATAAATACTTTGAAGAAGTCCAGAGCCCCCAGCGGTCTTCATAATGAAATTCAACTTTGCTTAATGGATTTAATTCCCTAATTGTCTCACTATCGAGGTCTTCTCGAAACATAAAATCTAAATATTCACGAGCATTATTAATTATGTTTTCCGGGACTTTGTTTTCCAGTAAGTCAATAAAATTTTGATTTGCCAGGTTTTTTTGATCAATAAGCTCTTCAATAATTATTGAATAGTCCTTTTGAATATTATATTTTGAATCAAGATAAAATATACCTTCATCTATTGCTTGAAGTATTTGCCTGTTCTTTCTTTTTTCATCTGCTAATTCTTTGGATATTTTTTGAAATTCTGATGAAATAGAAGAAATAGTTGATTCAAAATCTTTTTTTTCAGCTTCTTTTTTCATAAAAAAATTGCTTTAGATTAAATTTTTCAATACAGACTTTATGTATACTCTAACGTAAAAACCAAAATATTTGGAAATTACGATAACTATTCAGACAATAAAAACAAGAGGTTTATTTTAATATTTGCGTTTCAAAACTTATATAAATAAAAACAAAAATGCTGAAAAAGTAAAATGTTTTAAATAACAAGATATAAAAACGCTTTAATTAAACAGATGTCACAGCCCTTATTTATTCAAGGCATACTACTAAAAATGACTTAAAACTTCTCCATGTTATTGGAATCACAAATGTTTGAATATCATCCGGCAATTTAATATCCCTGGCTTTGCCCTCCACAACAACGGGTACTGAAATCATAAAATCACTGCCATAAGCCTGGCGCACATTCCCCGAAATTGTATTAGCAATTTCTCCGATCAAATCTTTTATATCATCGGCGCCAACATCTTCTAAGTTTAATATAATTTTAGCGAGGTCTTTTAACATTGAAGAGGCTGTAGTAATATAAATGCTTCCCTTCCTTTTGCCGGAAATTCCGATAATACCCGTATATTCCAAAACAACCGGCTCGTCTCCTTTTATATATGGTATTCCGGTAAGGGCTTTTTCGTTAGTTACTTCTTCAAAGTAATTTATCGTACTATCAATAAAAAAATGAAGATCTGTTTCCTTCATAATTGATACTCCTTTTTAATGTCAAACTATA
>JAUXGF010000275.1 GCA_030622395.1 Calditrichaceae bacterium | reverse complement strand
TAGCCATTCTTAAAAACGGAAAATTTGAATTTTATTCCCAGGAAGATATCTTATCGAACAGATTTCAAATTAAAGATTAACACTCCTGATGATATGAGAAAAACTTATGGATTTTGGATATTGTGTTTTGTTTTGAGCAGTACCTTGTCGTTAACTGGTCAATCCTTAGATGACACTCAAACACTAGAAAAACCAATAAGCGTATTTGATAAACCGGTTGATTTTTCGGGCTGGCAAGGAGATGTCCTTAACCCTGAAGAACTTAGTGAAATTCGTATAGGCTTATTTATGCCTAATGACCGGACAAATCCTGCCACTCTACCTATACTGAATAGTGCACAATTAGCCATAAGTGAATCCAACGCTGCGGGAGGATTCTACGGCGTACCTTTTCGATTGGTTGAGCGCTGGGCTTACGATCCATGGGGCGCAGGTTCAAAAGAAATGATTAAACTGGTGTATCAGGATAGTGTATGGGCTGTAATTGGTTCGCTTGATGGTGACGCAACACATATTGCCGAACAGATCGCAACAAAAGCATGGGTACCTTTACTCTCGCCTTTATGTTCCGATCCGACGCTAACCTACATCCGTATTCCATGGATGTTTCGGCTTCCGCCTGACTATCAAAATCAGGCACAAGTTATCGTGAATGAAGGTATCCGGGCCTTGTCAATAGAAAAAACAGGTATCATATCATCAAACACTCATGACGGCCGTATATTTTCCGGAGAAATGATTGCGGAACTGAAGGCCAAACATATCACACCGGTTTTTCATTTTCAGTTATCGCCATCTAAAATTAATTTCCCGGACATCACGCAACGCGCATTGTCTTTTGAAATTGAATCTGTCATTATAAACTTGCCGCAGGATGATGTTATAAACTTACTTTTTAATCTCCAAAAATACGAAGGTCGAATCTTTGTGTTTCTTCCCTGGATCCCCGGATTAGAGAAAGAAAGACTTAGGCAAAACTATGTGGGTGAAATATATTATATAGAACCGTTTGAACAAGTTGATAATCCCGTATTTAAAACATTCTCCAGGGCTTACGAACAGCAATATAAAACAATCCCTCCTCCCGGTGCTGCGTATACCTATGATGCGGTTAATCTGCTGGTACGTTCCATCCAACAAAGTGGTTTAAATCGGCCCAGATTACGTGACGCTATTGCCGGGATGGACAATTTTGAAGGTGCAAGCGGTAAAATATCCTGGGATAACGGCGGCGGTAATCGGGCAAAATCAATTCTCAGACATATGTTAGGTAAGTCATCTTGTTATTAAACTTTTCTTTAATATCCATCAAAAATAATTAACTTTACTGTCGCTATTTGATAAATCTAAATTTATGAATTAACCAGGTTAAGCGTTTTCAGAAAGTATGAAGAGTATTCTAATATGTAATTATTTTCTAAGATTTAATTTAATGGAGTAGGCTTATGATTGATCTAATAATAGTGATAGCTTTCATGATTTACGCCATTTCTGCAGGTTTTCGGTCTCAAAAAAAAGCCTCAAAAAGTTTACAGGAATATTTTCTGGCCGGTAAAACACTCACCGGTTGGCGGGTTGGTTTGAGTATGGCTGCTACCCAATTTGCAGCTGATACACCTTTATTAGTGACAGGATTAATCGCTACCGGTGGAGTATTTTTAGTGTGGCGCTTGTGGATTTACGGTATTGCATTTTTAATGATGGGATTTATTTTTTCTGTTGGCTGGAGAAGATCAGGCATTTTGACCGATGCAGAATTTACTGAAATCCGCTATAGCGGCAAAGCTGTACTACCCCTACGTGTATTAAAAGCGATATATTATGGCACTGTGATCAATTGTATTGTAATGGCGATGGTTTTAGTTGCCGCCATGCGCATTGCAGAGGTCTTTTTACCATGGGATCAATGGCTTCCAGCGTTTATCTTTAATCCGCTTTTGAATATAATCGAAACCTTCGGACTGTCTCTGGGCAGCGGTGCAACCGGTGTCGATCCTGCAATTGTTACCACAAATAATTTAATCAGCATCGTGGTTATCTTAGCTTTTACAGCTCTCTATTCTACAACGGGAGGATTGCGAAGTGTTGTCACTACAGATGTGATGCAGTTTTCAATTGCAATAGTAGGTACTATTGTTTATGCCTTTTATGTTGTTGATCATGCCGGCGGATGGGAAAACTTACTGGTAAAATTAGAAAATCTCTACGGTAGCGAGCTAACGGTTAAGATGCTTTCATTTACCCCTACGGGAGGCGAGTTGTTATTACCGTTCCTTGTAATTATCGGGTTGCAATGGTTCTTCCAGATGAACAGTGATGGAACAGGTTATCTGGCGCAACGTTCAATGGCCTGCGCTACAGATAAAGATGCCAGGATTGCTGCTATTGTTTTTTCCTGGATGCAGATATTCCTGCGCAGTATCATTTGGCTGATAATTGGTGTCGGTTTGCTGGTAATCTATCCATTCTCTCAATCAGCGATGACAGCAGAAGGATTCGCTGCCAGTCGGGAAATTACTTTTGTAACCGGTATAAATGATATGCTTCCTCCCGGAATCCGTGGACTAATGCTTACCGGATTACTGGCGGCTTTGGCTTCGACTCTGGATACTCATCTAAACTGGGGTGCAAGCTACTGGAGTAACGATATTTATAAACGATTAATTTGTGAACACTGGCTCAAACGTAAACCTAAAAGCCACGAATTGGTACTCACAGCCCGATTATCAAATATATTGATTGTAGTTGTCGCCTTAATAATAATGGCTAATTTAGGTTCGATTCAAACCGCCTGGTTTATTTCCCTTTTATTTGGAGCCGGTATGGGTTCTGTACTGGTACTACGCTGGCTCTGGGAAAGGATAAACCTTTATTCTGAGCTGGCCGCTATGGCTGTTTCTCTTATTGTCGCCCCTATACTTTTAGTAGTTACTGATGAAGAGTGGGTTAGACTTGGTAGCATGTCTTTGGTTTCAACTCTGGCGGCTGTATTGGTGACTTATTTTACCCCTGCTACTAAACAAGAGGTTTTGAATAAGTTTTATAAGAGTGTTAATCCATGTGGTTTCTGGCGGAAAACTGCTGTTGCGCTTGGTATAGACGGCAGTAATCCCTTGAAAAAATTACTCTCGCGTTTAAAATCTGTGGCCATAACTTCTGTTTCACTATTTGCATTGTTAATCGGTGTTGGGAAATTACTGCTCCTCTTACCGGGAGATTCCAGAATCTGGCCCTGGATATTTATTATTATTTCACTGGCATTGATACCATTATGGTGGAAAGATGTTGTGAAACCGGCAGATGAAAAAGAATAATTGAAATATTGTCCGGGAAGTGATTGTTTTTTATGTCTGATTTTAGTTTTGATGCTGTTATCTTTGATCTCGATGGCGTTATTACGGATACTGCAACTGTGCACAGCTCTGCCTGGAAGCAAATGTTTGACGAGTTTTTAAAAAAATATTCAGAGGAAACCGGACAACCTTTCCGGGAATTTACACACATCGGTGATTATTTACCTTATATTGATGGTAAACCACGCTATAAAGGTGTAGCCTCTTTTTTAAAATCGCGTAAGATAAAATTACCTTATGGTGATCCTGCAGATAATCCGCATAAACAAACCATCTCCGGACTGGGGAACCGCAAAAATGAACTTGTAAATCAACAAATAGATCAGGGCAATCTAATTGTATTCGATTCAACTGTAGTTTTTATAAAAGAGTTAATAAGTAAAAGTATTAAAGTGGGCGTGGCCTCCTCCAGTGAAAATTGTAAAAGGATACTGGAAGTAACCGGATTAATAAATCTCTTTGAAACAAGAGTAGATGGACTGGTCTCTGCTCAACTTGGTTTAAAAGGCAAACCGGAATCTGATATTTTCACAACTGCCTGCGATAATCTCGGTGTTCATTATGACAGAGCAATAATTGTTGAAGATGCTATCTCCGGTGTACAGGCCGGTAAAAATGGTCAATTTGGATTGGTACTAGGCATTGCACGTGAAGATAACCGGAAAGAGCTGCTACGGAATGGCGCTGATATCGCCATAAATGATATGGCCGAAATAGATCTGGAGAAAATTGAAAATTGGTTTAAGAGTGGATTACAGGACGATCAGTGGAGTTTAACATATATTGATTACGAGCCCAAAGAAGAAGCGACGAGAGAATCGCTATGTGCTGTAGGCAATGGCTATTTTGTTACTCGTGGTGCATTTGAAGAAACAGAGGCTAATGGAATTAACTATCCCGGAACTTATGTAGCCGGATTGTATAACCGGCTGGAATCAGAAGTAGCTGGTAAAAAAATTATTAATGAAGATATTGTTAACTGCCCCAACTGGCTCCCACTGACTTTTAAAATTGAAGATGGTGAATGGCTGGATTTAAATAAAGTTAAAATACTTGATTTCAAACGCTGGCTGGATTTCCGCGACGGCACGTTTTACAGAGAATCTATTGTTAAAGACAGTCAAGGAAATAAAACGTTTATCCGCGTAAAACGAATTGTCAGCATGGCAGATGCACATCTTGCCGGATTGCAGTATAGCATTTCACCCTTAAATTATTCTAAAAAGATCACTATAAAATCGGGATTAAACGGACAAATTATTAATGCCGGTGTAGATCGTTACAAACAACTAAAGTCAAAACACTGGCAGCCGCTCAATGCAGGTGGAGAAGATAATATCAGTTTTATCGTTTTACAGACAAATCAATCCGGTATTATTATTGCCGAAGCTGCCAAACTTCTTATCAGCATTAATAAGAAACGACTTGAACATGATATAAATTTAAAACAGGAAAAAGGAGCTGTTTATTCTACATTCGATTTAGAAATCGGAAAAAATCAATCTCTTACTATTGATAAAATTGTTTCTATTTAT